>NZ_JBEOPP010000043.1:0-42009 GCF_040310185.1 Shewanella sp. T24-MNA-CIBAN-0130
GTGCGGATGGGAGGAGTCGAACCTCCGACCGCCTGGTTCGTAGCCAGGTACTCTATCCAGCTGAGCTACATCCGCATTCATGGTTCACATTTTAATAGATAATGGTGCGGATGGGAGGAGTCGAACCTCCGACCGCCTGGTTCGTAGCCAGGTACTCTATCCAGCTGAGCTACATCCGCATCGTATATCTATTGTAAGAAATGGCGGAGAGGGAGGGATTCGAACCCTCGATGGGATTTAAAGCCCATACTCCCTTAGCAGGGGAGCGCCTTCGGCCACTCGGCCACCTCTCCGTTTCTTGGCGCACATCTTACTGTTTGATGAAAATAAGTCAAACCCTTTTTAGGAAACCTAACTTCATTTGGACTGTTTTTAATCACATTGGATATAATAGGCTCAAATAATCATCAAAACCGTGTTATTTATTATGAATAATGGTTTTAAATAACCGTAACAATTTCATTAAGTCTCTGTTCATTCTACGAGAGTTTTAACCTTTTTTGGCAAGCGACATATTTGAAGACATCGTTGATCTCGATAAGGTAACTTCTACACGGCATATACTCGGCACTCAGTTGCCGCTCAACATCATGTTAAGCGACACAGACAATCGCCGGATAGGGTCTTAGCTAGTTAGCCTCAATTCTGGATAATATACGGTTTTTCCAAGTTGAGGTTAACTTATCAGGACTGATTTAAACTAAAGCGGCAATTTCTTTGCCGTGCAAAAAACAAAAAAGTCAGCAAATGCTGACTTTGATGATATCGAGCATATATCTGCCCGAAATTAAAAACTGCCCGAAATTAGAAATTTCCATCTTCAGAAGGCGTACCTGACTTCTCAGATTGAATACGCTGATAGATCTCTTCACGATGAACAGACACTTCTTTAGGTGCATTAACACCTATACGTACCTGGTTACCTTTAACACCTAACACAGTAACTGTGACTTCGTCACCGATCATTAATGTTTCGCCTACTCGACGAGTCAAAATTAGCATTCGATTGCTCCTTTAGTTCGATCTGCATAACACGCTTTATCCGTAATATGCGCTCATTATAAGGTTTGCTTTACATAAAATCATAGTATCAATTTCAAAATACGTCAGTTTATAAAGCATATTCTATTAGGAAATCATAAAATTTGACGATTGGTCGTCTTTTAAAACGAGATTAACGTAAAATAAACCAATTTACGTTATACCACTCAGTTGTTAAATAATTCATTACAGCAAACCAATAACAAAAACGATAGGAAGGGAAAACAAATACCAAGTGCTATATTTGAGCACACAATAAGTACTGTCCAACTAACAATCCTTTTAAACGCTTTTACTGCTAGCAAGATAGTTCACTATGCCAAATCTGCTCATAGCACTCAAGACATAAAGTCGCATATCTTAGACTTCATGTCTCAATTGCTATCAAAAACGCTAATCTACAGATTTCATTAACGTAAACGTTCGTTTACCCATGGTTCCACAAGGGCTAATGCTGCGGCTAGATTCTCAGGCTGAGAACCACCCGCTTGTGCCATATCTGGACGACCACCACCCTTACCACCAACCTGTTGTGCAACCATTGCCACGAGCTCGCCCGCTTTGACCTTTTTAGTTAAATCATTGCTGACGCCAGCAATTAAATTCACTTTACCGTCTTTAGCTGTGCCGAGCACAATAATCGCAGACTTTAGTTTTTGCTTTAGCTCATCTTGTAAACCACGGAGTGAACCTGGGTCAATACAGTTAAGCTGTTTAACTAACAGTTTAACACCATTTATCTCCACTGCATCCCCTGCCATATCGGCACTGGCTGCTGCGGCTAACTTATCTTTCAACTGAGACAACTCTTTTTCTAACTGTTTGACTTTATCTAACTGCGCTTTTAATTTAGCCACAACAGATGCACTGTCTGATTTAAGTAGTTGCGCGGTTTCATCTAACACGGCTTGCTGATCGGCAATATAAGCCATAGCAGCAACACCAGTGACGGCTTCAATACGACGCACACCTGCAGCAATACCGCCCTCTGAAGTGATTTTAAATAAACCAATATCGCCCGTGCGGCCAACATGAGTACCGCCACATAACTCGATAGAGAAATCGCCCATAGTGACAACACGTACCTGATCATCGTATTTCTCACCAAATAAAGCCATTGCGCCTTTTTCTTTAGCTTCATCAATGGCCATTTCAGTGGTGCAAAGTGCATGGTTACGGCGAATTTGGGTGTTAACTAAGTCTTCTACAGCTTTCAACTCTGATGGTTTGAGCGCTTCAGAATGAGCAAAGTCAAAACGTAGGCGTTCAGGGTTCACTAATGAGCCTTTTTGAGACACATGAGAACCTAACACTTGGCGTAATGCAGCATGCAATAAGTGAGTCACGGAATGATTTAACTGAGTACGATGACGTAACTTTTTATCCACTTGCGCGGTTAACTGCTGGCCTAGCACTAATTGGCCTTGAGTTAATTGACCCTCATGACCTGTAGCCGGACCAAACTTATGCGTATCAGCAACGTTAAATACCACACCATCGGCTGTCAGTTGGCCTTTATCACCCACCTGCCCACCTGCCTCAGCATAAAATGGGGTGTTGTCTAATACGACAACGGCATCTTGACCCGCAACCACGGTATCAACCGCTTTACCGTCAACATATAAAGCAATTACGTTCGGCTGCCCTGTGAGTTCGGTATAACCACTGAAAGAGGTTTGTGCATCAATAATTAGCTGACTATTATAATCTGCACCAAAGTTACCTGCGGCTTGCGCACGGCTTCTTTGCTGCGCCATTGCAACGTCAAAGCCGGCTTCATCAACATTAATATCGCGTTCACGACAAACATCAGCCGTTAAATCAATAGGGAAACCATAGGTGTCATACAGCTTAAATACGGTGTCGCCATCTAAAGTATCACCTTGGAGGGTGTTCAGCGCGCCATCTAAAATCACTAAACCGCGCTCAAGGGTACGGGCAAACTGCTCTTCTTCGGCTTTTAAGGCTTTTTCAACAATGGCTTGAGATTGTGTTAACCCATTTGCGGCATCGCCCATTACGCTGATAAGCGTTGGCACTAATTTATAGAAAAAGGCGTCAGTCGCACCAAGCTTATTGCCATGGCGAACAGCTCGGCGAATAATGCGACGTAATACGTAACCGCGGCCTTCATTTGATGGCATCACACCATCGGCAATTAAAAATGCACATGAACGGATATGATCAGCGATGACGCGTAGTGACTTATCTTCTAAATCAGTAATACCAATAATATTAGCGGCTTGAGCAATCAACTGCTTAAAAATATCGATTTCGTAGTTTGAATGTACACCCTGCATAATGGCAGCAATACGCTCAATACCCATGCCGGTATCGACTGAAGGTTTAGGTAGTGGCAACATTTCACCGTCTGCTTGACGGTTATACTGCATAAATACAATATTCCAAATTTCAATAAAGCGATCGCCATCTTCTTCAGGTGTGCCAGGGCGGCCACCCCAAATATGATCGCCATGATCGTAGAAAATCTCGCTACAAGGGCCACAAGGTCCGGTATCACCCATCTGCCAGAAGTTATCTGACGCAAACGATGCACCTTTGTTATCGCCAATACGGATCATGTTTTCAGCTGACACACCAATTTTTTTAGTCCATAGGTCATAGGCTTCGTCATCTGTTTCATAAATGGTGACACATAAGCGTTCTTTTGGCAGCTTGAGTGTTTCGGTTAAAAAGGTCCATGCGAATCGAATCGCATCTTCTTTAAAGTAATCGCCAAAACTGAAGTTACCTAGCATTTCAAAAAAGGTATGGTGACGAGCGGTATAACCCACATTATCAAGATCATTATGCTTACCGCCCGCACGAACACAACGCTGAGATGTTGTTGCGCGGCTGTAATTACGCTTATCCATACCGAGGAACACATCTTTAAATTGGTTCATGCCCGCATTGGTAAATAACAGTGTTGGGTCATTGGTGGGAACGAGCGAGCTGCTATCAACAACCTGATGTCCGTTATCTTCAAAGTACTTTAAAAATGCACTTCTTAACTCTGCTGTAGTCTGAAACATAAATGGTCCTGAATAGAGAAAATACAAAAGTAACGAGCTTGGCATGCAAGCCAGTAAATGTTGGCATTATATACTGAATTTACGTCAACATGCGAGATGAGTGGTTTGATTCCCCTCTTAGTTGAAATCCATAAGAGTAGCCAATAACAAGCAAATATTAAAATCCACTGACCATAGGCATTACTATTGCAATTAGGCGTTATAAATAGGGCTATTAGATTGAGTGCAATAAATATTAGCGGGTCTTAACAGAAAGTAATTTGTTCATGAACACAAATTAGCAGTAAAAAGTAATCAATAAGAGGCTGGCTGCTTTAACGAGTCGTGTGTTGCTACGCGTAAGTTGCAGATATAAAAATGGCTACTTGAGGTGGGCTTTGTTGGACGTTGATGTTAAAACAGTGAATAACTACGGGGTATAAGTATTAATACCATTAACACTTATGCTGTACTCATGTACTCATGTACTCAATGATAAAAAACATATTGAAGTGATAGGATCGTTAACTGCTAATCACTATTGTTAGGGTCATTATACTGACTCATCATTAGGAACATCATTAAGTGCGTATGTACTTACAGGATATTTCATGGCGGGAATATTCGCGGCGCGCAAGATGCGCTACCGCGATATATTTGACTGACTGGCTTAGAATACCTCGCCAGTTTCAAGATCGACATTCTCATCATTTTCAGTTTTTGAGCCTGATGCATTAGCACCACCGTTCAATAACATAGCACGAAGAGTGGTATTGATTTCACTGGCAATGGCTGGGTTTTCAGTTAGAAACTTACCCGCATTAGAGCGGCCTTGACCAATTTTTTCGCCTTTGTAACTGTACCAAGAACCCGCTTTATCAACCAGCTTATGAGCAACGCCTAAGTCAACTAACTCACCGGTACGATTAATACCTTGTCCATAAAGAATTTGAAATTCAGCTTGCTTGAATGGAGCGGCAATTTTGTTTTTAACCACTTTAACGCGGGTTTCATTACCCACGACTTCGTCGCCCTCTTTAATTGCACCTATACGACGAATATCTAAACGAACTGAAGCGTAGAACTTAAGCGCGTTACCACCAGTAGTCGTTTCTGGACTACCGAACATAACACCAATTTTCATCCGAATTTGGTTAATGAAAATAAGCAAAGTATTAGATTGCTTGAGGTTACCAGCAAGTTTACGCATTGCTTGGCTCATCATACGAGCGGCTAGGCCCATATGCGAATCACCAATTTCACCTTCAATTTCAGCTTTTGGCGTTAACGCTGCAACAGAATCGACCACAATAACGTCGACAGCACCAGAGCGGGTTAACGCATCACAAATTTCTAATGCTTGCTCACCGGTGTCTGGCTGTGAACAAAGTAAGTTATCAATATCTACGCCTAGCTTTTTGGCATAAATAGGGTCAAGTGCATGCTCAGCATCAATAAACGCACAGGTTTTACCTTCGCGTTGCGCCGCTGCAATCACTTCCAGAGTTAACGTCGTTTTACCTGATGACTCTGGGCCGTAGACTTCAACGATACGTCCCAGTGGCAAACCACCCGCACCTAGAGCGACATCCAATGAAAGTGAACCGGTAGAGATAGTTTCAACATCCATTGTGCGATCTTCGCCCAACTTCATAATTGAGCCTTTACCAAATTGCTTTTCAATCTGACTTAAAACGGCGGCAAGTGCTTTCTCTTTATTTGGATCAACCTTCATTATAAAACCCTCTAAGGCATTCAATACGTTTAGTAAAATGCTGTTTTGACTTAGGTGAAATGATGTAAACCATTTCAGTATGTTCATCAGTATACTGTATAGTCATACAGTATCAAGTGCTGAGCGCAATTTATTTTTTAACCTGTGATAATTGCCTTTTCACATCAATATTTTATCCAGATATACTTTTTATTATGAATCTATTTATACGCTGGGGACAAATATTGTTAAGATTAGCCCCATAAAATTACGCCCCCTAAGATTGATTAAATAGTGAAGTGTTCATAATGACAGTAATTGATACCAGCGATTTAGAAAAACACACCCCGATGATGCGTCAGTATTTGAGCTTAAAAGCTGCTCATGCTGATATGTTATTGTTTTATCGGATGGGTGATTTTTATGAACTGTTTTACGATGATGCTAAACGCGCTTCTGAAATGTTGGGCATTTCTCTCACCGCTCGCGGGAAAAGTGGCGGCGATCCTATTCCCATGGCAGGTATTCCCTATCATGCCGTTGAGGGCTATTTAGCAAAATTAGTTAACATAGGTCAGTCTGTGGCCATTTGTGAGCAAATTGGTGACCCCGCAACATCAAAAGGTCCAGTAGAACGCCAAGTCGTGCGTATTGTCACTCCAGGCACTCTAACCGACGAAGCCCTACTGCAAGAAAAACAAGACAATTTACTGGCGGCACTTTATCAAGGTAAAAACGGATTTGGATATGCCACACTGGATATTTCATCAGGTCGTTTTGTGGTTGCAGAGTTACCCACCCGTGAAGCATTAGAAGCTGAATTACAACGCACGAATCCTGCCGAATTACTTTACAGTGAAGATTTTACTGACATGTTATTAATCAATAATATGAAAGGCATTCGTCGCCGTCCAGAATGGGAGTTTGAGTACGATACTTGTGTGAATTTACTGCTCAGTCAATTTGGCACCAAAGATTTACATGGTTTTGGGATGAGTGATGCTCGATTGACGTTACAAGCTGCAGGTTGTTTAATGCAGTATGTAAAAGATACTCAAAAAATGGCGTTGCCACATATCAACGCCATTGTACGTTTTAATCAATCGGAATCGATAATTTTAGATGCCGCGACTCGACGTAACTTAGAATTAACACAAAACTTGTCTGGCGGACGTGAGAACACTCTTACGTGGGTATTAGATAATACCGCAACCCCTATGGGAAGCCGCATGTTACAGCGCTGGATCCACGAACCATTACGACATCGCCAAACGATTCAATATCGCCATAACGCTGTCAGCGAATTGATTGAGCGAGACTTATATCAGACGCTACATGAACAGCTAAAAAGCTTAGGTGATATTGAACGTATTATGGCACGTTTGGCACTACGCAGCGCCAGACCACGTGACTTTTCACGTTTAAAGCAAGCATTAACACTTCTGCCTGAGATCCAGCAAACCTTAGCGGTATGCCAGCAACCTCGATTGAGTACATTAGTCCAATTATTAGGTGAATTCCCACAACAACACGACCTATTAGCACGCGCTATTGTAGACAATCCGCCCATGTTAATTCGTGATGGTGGCGTTATCCGTACTGGCTACAATAATGAATTAGACGAATGGCGAAAGTTAAGTGAAGGGGCAAGTGATTATTTAATCGAACTTGAAGCTCGCGAGAAACAACAAACAGGGATTAATACCTTAAAAGTGGGTTATAACCGCGTCCATGGTTACTATATTGAAGTGAGCCGTTTACAGTCAGACAGAGTGCCACTGAGTTATCAACGCCGCCAAACACTTAAAGGGACTGAGCGTTATATCACCCCAGAGTTGAAAGAATACGAAGAAAAAGTACTCTCAAGTCAGGGAAAAGCACTCGCACTTGAAAAACAACTTTGGGAACAGCTGTTTGACTTATTACTGCCAAAATTACAAGAGTTACAGCAGTTTGCTACTGCTGCTGCAGAACTTGATATATTGAGTAATTTTGCAGAACGTGCCCAGACCTTTAATTACCAATGTCCGCAAATGACTCACGAAACTGGTATTCATATTGATGCGGGTCGCCACCCAGTGGTTGAACGAGTCAGCCAAGCGGCGTTTATTGCTAACCCTGTCGCTTTAACACCGCAACGGCAAATGCTAATCGTTACCGGTCCTAATATGGGCGGTAAATCAACCTATATGCGTCAAGTGGCGCTCATTACATTAATGGCACACATTGGCTGTTTTGTGCCCGCAGATTCTGCTCAAATAGGTGAGATTGACCGTATTTTTACCCGCATTGGTGCCTCTGATGATTTGGCATCGGGTCGCTCAACCTTCATGGTTGAAATGACCGAAACCGCCAACATTTTGCATAATGCAACCGCAAACAGTTTGGTGTTGATGGATGAAATAGGCCGTGGTACTTCAACCTATGATGGGTTAGCGCTCGCGTGGTCTGCTGCAGAATATCTCGCTAAAAACCTTAGTGCACTGACATTATTTGCCACTCATTATTTTGAACTCACCCAACTGCCCGAACTGTTACCGTCAGTGATTAATGTGCACTTAGATGCCATAGAACACGATGACACCATTGCTTTTATGCATTCGGTACAAGAAGGTGCGGCAAGTAAAAGTTATGGTCTGCAAGTTGCGGCGCTCGCAGGTGTTCCGGCCTCAGTCATTAAAGCGGCAAAACAAAAACTGCATCAACTTGAAAACCGTGACATGAGTTTATCACAGCAAAATCCGATCCAAGTGAGCATGAATTTATTACCTCCAATACCAGAGCCGTCGCCAGTGTTGGACAAGTTAGCGCAAATTAATCCTGATGATTTAACCCCTAAACAGGCATTAGATTATTTATATGAATTAAAGCGTTTAAATAACGTAAGCTAACAAATAACGTAAGTTAACAAATAATGCCGTTTGGTAGCTTACCCATCTCTTATACCGAGTTGAGGTTATTGAAACCGTGGAAGTCGGCCAAGGCTTCCACTCCAATACTGCATTTCGCGACCATGTAGCACAGCAACAATGATAGGCTGACACAATAAGCAGGAATAATGAGAGACTAAAAACGAGAGACTGAAATGGACTAAAAGTGGGGACGCGGCGTCAAAAAACATCGGGGGGGGTGAGGCAAATTGTTTAACAAACTTTTTATCTTAACAAACGATTGAGCTTACGTTTACATCGATTAAGCTCAAATAAATTAACGAGATAAACCTAAATACATGAGATGGAGTATTAACCACTCATATAGGTTCTCAACCCGAATACCGACAAAACCTTAAGCTGTACTTATTGAACAATTATCGATTCAATATTCATTAGTCTCTGAATAATGCTTCAACTGAAAGCCCTTGCGCGCCAAGTAAATCTTTTAAGCGTTTGAGAGCTTCAACTTGAATTTGGCGCACTCGCTCACGGGTTAACCCGATTTCAGCACCGACATTTTCTAATGTTGAAGGTTCATATCCGAGTAAACCAAAACGTCTCGCCAGCACTTCACGTTGTTTAGTATTAAGCTCATTTAACCACTCTACAATCGAATTAGATAAATCTTCATTTTGTACGCGATAATCTGGACTGACGGAATCATCATCAGCAATGACATCTATTAATGCTTTCTCATTATCGCCACTAAATGGCGAGTCTACCGAGGTAATTCTTTCATTTAGTTTTAACATGCGACTGACATCACCAGTGGATACATCTAATTTTTCGGCAATCTCTTCTGCGGTAGGTTCATGGTCAAGTTTTTGAGCAAGTTGTCTTGCTGTGCGCAAGTACACATTTAATTCTTTAACAATATGGATGGGTAAACGGATAGTGCGAGTCTGGTTCATTATCGCTCGTTCGATGGTTTGTCTAATCCACCATGTTGCATAAGTGGAGAATCGGAAACCACGTTCAGGGTCAAATTTTTCTACCGCTCTGATTAAACCTAAGTTACCTTCTTCGATAAGATCGAGTAGCGCTAAACCACGATTGTTATATCTTCTGGAAATTTTAACGACAAGGCGAAGGTTGCTTTCGATCATGCGGTTGCGAGATTTTTCGCAGCCTTTGAGGGCTTTACGTGAAAAAAACACTTCTTCCTCTGCAGTCAGTAGCGGAGAAAAACCTATCTCACCTAAATATAATTGAGTAGCATCTAAATTTTTCTGTAAGTCATCTTGGACTTTTTCTTCAATCTCGAGTTGTTGTACCAAATCACGGTGATCGGTTGTATCTCCCGGTGGTTGTTTAGCTAGATCGACAAGATATTCTGCTGAAGCAGTATTATTTTTGCGGCTCATAATTGCTCTCCCAAACCTAATTTATGTTATTTAATCTACTGCAATTGCTTATCCTCCGTTAATTATGTGACTAAACAATTACTGTTTAGGTAGATATCGTAATGGGTTGACAGACTTACCATGAAAGCGCACTTCAAAGTGAAGCATAACTTGATTAGTCCCGGTACTGCCCATTTTTGCAACTGTTTGACCTGCACTCACATATTGCTTTTCTTTAACCAGTATCGTGTCGGCATGCGCATAAGCACTTAAAAAATCATCATTATGCTTGATAATCACTAAGTTGCCATACCCGCGCAGTGCATTACCTGCATACACGACTCTCCCATCTGCTGCGGCTTTAATAATATCGCCGCGGTTACCAGCAATCTTTATCCCTTGATTGCCTTGTTCTGATGCCGAAAAATATCCAACTATTCGACCTCTAACTGGCCAGTGCCATTGCTGAACTTGCTGTGGCAAATTTGCGACAGAACCTATTGCACTTTGGTTAATTGTTTGTTGGGTAGTTGTTACAGAATACGCAGGCTTGACTTTGTGATCAAGAACTTTTTTCGTTCTGGCTGAAACTACTGCTGGGCTTGACTTTGGAATATCCTTCGGTTTGATTGTTTCTAATTGAGAACGATTTGAGCTCGAAATATATGGTTTGGTAACGGCTTGTGTTTGTACAGAAGTAACATAAGGTTGAGGTGCTCGAACGGTTGTCGATGGACGATTATTAGTGGCCGCTAAATTAAGTACTTGCCCAGGATAAATAATGTAAGGAGACGATAAATGGTTCAAACGGGCAACGTCCACAAAATTACGCCCTGCCCCCCAAGCAATTGAATAAAGCGTGTCACCTTTCTTTACTTTGTATTTGTTCGTTTTTAATGAGCCTTTATGATAACGAGGACCATGATTATTTGACGATAAACTGTCAACCGGCGCGGGACGATCAGCTTGAAAGCTGCATCCAGTGAGCATAATTGCTAAGACCAAAAAGTGTGGCCAACCGGTATTCATCAAACAAAATCCTTTTAGGAGAGGTACGTGATTGTTAGGCTAAAACAAGCTTGTTGCAAACGAAAATATCGTTAATGTATCAAACCTCATTTTATCATGTTGACTAAGCTCAACTCGGGATAAGAGACGGGATAAATCGATAAAAACAGGTTTACGCCAAGTCTGCAATATCAAACTTGCCATTTGTGTTGCCAACAAGGCCCATTGCGCGTCAATAGCTTGCCTATTGCAATGCAATAGATATAGCAGGACAAAGAGCTGAGGTTAACTATGCCAAATCGCCATTAATTAAAGGAACAAATTTAACTGACTCAATGATCTCAGATTGGAATGCCTGTCCGACACGGGTAATTTTAAGCAATTGTTGGGTGTCTTCTCCCACCGGAATAATTAATACACCACGGTCAGATAATTGTTCAAGCAATGCTTGAGGTACCCTTGCTGCAGCGGCCGTCACCATAATGCCATCAAATGGCCCTCGATTTGGCCACCCTTGCCAACCGTCGCCATATTTGAATGATACATTATGTAGGTCTAGGCGCTTTAGTCTTTGACGAGCTTGTATTTGTAATGCTTTGATACGTTCAATAGTGCATAACTCTGGAATTAACGATGCTAAAATAGCAGCCTGATAGCCTGAACCGGTTCCAATCTCTAATACTTTTTGAGGGTTATGCTGTAACAGAAGCTCAGTCATTCGAGCCACAATGTAAGGTTGTGAAATTGTCTGTCCCTGCCCGATTGGTAATGCAGTATTTTCATACGCCTTATGAGCTAATGCACCATCAAGGAACAATTCCCGTGGTGTTATTGCTACAGCATGCAATACGGCAGGATGTCGGATCCCTGCATCAGACAATTTCTTGGCCAAATTTATTGCTGATGTTGAAGCTACCGGTGTCATATTTTTATTATCCAATCGGCTAATCCATCAAGTTGATTGTATGCCGTCAAATCAACTGTTAGGGGGGTTATTGATACATATCCTGCTGCTACTGCATCGAAATCGGTCCCTTCACCTGCATCTTGTTCACTTCCAACAGGCCCAAGCCAGTATATATCTTTACCCGCTGGATCTTGGGTCTTTATCATACCTTCTGCTTTATGCCGTGCACCTAAACGGGTGACTTTAATCCCTTTAATTTCTGCTATCGGTAAATCGGGGACATTAACATTTAACATTTGATCACGACTAATAGGATGAGCCAACAACCCTTTTACAATTTTAGTCGCATAAACCGCAGCAGTATCGTAATGAATTAATGATTTTCCCACGAGAGACACCGCTATGGCTGGCAGACCTAAAAAACGCCCTTCCATTGCAGCGGCAACGGTACCTGAATATAAGGTGTCATCTCCCATATTCGCACCGGCATTAATACCGGAAACCACTATGTCGGGTTCCGTAAGGCACAGCTGCCTAATAGCGAGATGAACACAGTCAGTTGGAGTGCCATTAACAGCAATATAGCCATTACCTAAATTATTGATTCTCAATGGATTAGTTAAGGTTAATGAGTTACTCGCACCCGAACAATTACGATCAGGTGCAACTGTTAACACTTGGGCAAACTCGCTCAGTGCGTTACTTAACGCAATAATACCGGCCGCACTCACACCATCATCATTACTGACTAAAATATTAATCATTCATTAGCACTCTTCATTGGATTGTGCTTGTTGATCCGCAACCATCTCTTTTCGCTGTGATTCTTGAATATCTTGATAATCAGCAAGTTCACGTAACATCGACGTGGCATAACTGCCGGCCGGCAACACAAACTCAAGGGTAAGTATATTCGCTTCAAACTGCCATTTTATCCCTTGAGGCTCAAGCAATAAGGGTCGTCTTTCTTGTGATAAGCCCGCATCTTCGAGTCCTTGCAAGTCAGTTGATAAATCTGTTAATGGTGCCAGTTCAACGGCTAATGCTTCGGCTTGCGCTAATGGTATACCTTTGCCCCACAACGGGGCTGAAAGTTGAATATCTTTTTCTGCTAAGCGACTATTGAGAACCTCATCCCACGTTTCAGCGGTAAAATAGCTTTTACTGCCAGCTAACATCACGCAATCGCCTGCTAATGTGTCAGTATGATGATGGGCTAAACGAAATGACACCACTTGATTAAACACATTGGAACGTACTGCTGATAAATACATGCTGCGTTTATGACGATCTTTTACGTTGCGACCACCGCTGAGCATTTGTCGACCCCAAATGAGGTTTTTACCGTCGTGGCCAAAACGTTGCTCGCCAAAGTAATTGGGTACACCTAACTTAGCAATCTGTTGTAGACGTGTTTCAACATCGGCAATATCGGTTATATTGCGTAATGTCAGCACAAACCGATTTCCGATCAAGGCGCCTATACGCAGTTTTTTACTGTGGCGGCTGCTCGACAAAATCGTTAATTTCTCATTATTAAGCTCTGTCCACTCAGGGGTTTCTTTACCCGGAATACGTACCCCAAACCATTGTTCGGTAATAGCATTTTTATCTTTCTGGCCAGCGAAGGTCACTTCTTTCGGATGAACTTTAGCGAACTTAGCCAATATTTCAGCAACATAGACCGTATTCATGCCGTTTTTACGCACATGGAGCATATGATGCTCGCCTTCGCCTGTTGGCGTAAAAGGCAAAATTTCTTTAACAATAAAATCGCTATTATAGGTACGTAAATCAGCTTGGCTTATTGGTTTACCAAAAAGGTAATGTAATTCTTTCATGTGCCAGAATTCTCTATATTTTGTAGGTTATCGACTCGTCATCAACACAACAGCTTCAACAGCAATGCCTTCTTTACGTCCAGTAAAACCGAGTTTCTCGGTCGTCGTCGCTTTAACATTAATGTTATCGATATCCGTTTGTAAATCGGCACTAAGGCACTGACGTATAGCCTCAATATGTGGCGCCATCTTAGGTGCTTGAGCAATAATGGTGACATCTAAATTACCTAATATAAATTGCTTTTGCAGTGCAAGTTGATAACAGTGTTTTAATAACACACGACTATCGGCACCCGCAAAGTCGGCATCCGTATCAGGAAAATGTTGACCTATATCCCCTAACGCCATCGCGCCTAATATCGCATCACTAATAGCATGCAATACCACATCACCGTCAGAATGGGCGATGAGCCCACTGTCATAAGGAACCGTCACACCACCTAAAATGAGTGGGTTATCACCGCCAAACTTATGCACATCAAAACCATGACCAATACGAATATTCATTTAAAACCTTATATTAACTTGTTATGAGGCGATATTAACAAGTGTTGTTTATAACTGTTCAATTTATTTTTGTGACATAAACAAGGCCGCCAACTGTAAATCATCTGGATGAGTCACTTTAATGTTATCCATTCGGCCTTGAACCAGACCCGGCATGACTCCCGCCCATTCCATTGCACTGGCTTCATCGGTAATAGAGACATGGGCCGCTAGTGCGGCCGATAAATGGCTGCGTAAAGATGATACGGGAAAAAACTGTGGGGTTAATGCATGCCATAGCAACGCGCGATCGACAGTACTGACAATATGACCACTAGCGTCACTTCGCTTCATGGTGTCACGAACTGGCGCAGCAAGAATGGCGCCTTGAGGATGAATGTGTACAGACTCAATCAATTGGGTAATATCTTCGTGGCTTACACAAGGTCTTGCGGCATCATGAACCAGAGCCCACGCATTAGGATTAAGAGTCTGTGCATAATCTAATGCCGCTAAAACAGAATCAGCGCGTTCTTCACCACCAATGACTTGGGTTAACTTAGGATGTTGAGATTGTGGTAACTTACTGAAATACTTATCTTCTGGGTGTAGAGCTACCACCACCAAGTCTATTTCAGAATGAGCCAATAATGCATCTAATGTATGTGCGAGGATGCTTTGTTGCCCAAGCATTAAATATTGCTTAGGTTTATCAGCCCCCATGCGGCTACCAACACCCGCGGCAGGAACAATAGCAATAATAGAACGAGGATTGTTTAGCATATTAGCAGTACCAAAATTGAAAGTAATATGATTAAGAGTTTTGCCTGCGGTGTTACACAGTATTAACGATTAAATTGGTTTAGCTCACGTAGTTCACTGCCTACTACCCGATAAAACGTTTCGCCTTCTTTAACCATACCCAACTCGTTGCGGGCACGTTCTTCAATCGCTTCGGTGCCACGTTTTAAATCGATAATCTCTTCTTTGAGGATTTGATTTCGAGCGACTAGCTTATCATTACTTTGTTCTTGGGCCGCTATTTGGGTTTGCAGCACGACATATTCTGAAAAATTGTTATCGCCCTGCCAAAGTCGGTACTGTAAAAGTGACAATAAACAAATCAGTAAAAATAGTAATCGTTTCATAATATTAAGTTATGTCGAAGTAACCCCTAGAAAACATGTCCGTTATAGTACAACACAAAAGGCCACCCAGTGGTGGCCTTTTTCAGTTAAAGCAAAAAAAATTATGCTTGGCCTTTCACTTCTTTAAGACCGTTGTAAGGTGCTTTTGAACCTAGGGCTTCTTCGATACGTAGCAATTGGTTGTATTTCGCAACACGGTCACTACGGCTTAGTGACCCTGTTTTAATTTGGCCTGCCGCGGTACCAACAGCTAAATCAGCAATCGTTGAATCTTCTGTCTCGCCACTACGGTGAGAGATTACAACAGTAAAGCCTGCATCTTTAGCCATTTTAATGGCAGCCAAGGTTTCAGTTAATGTACCGATTTGGTTGAATTTAATTAGGATAGAGTTAGCGATACCATTGTCGATACCACGCTTAAGAATTTTTGTATTTGTTACGAATAGATCGTCACCCACTAATTGGATTTTATCGCCCATTAGTTTAGTTTGGTGAGCGAAACCATCCCAGTCAGACTCGTCAAGACCATCTTCGATAGAAACGATTGGGTAACGTGTAGTAAGATCTTGTAAGAAGAAATTAAATTCTTCAGAAGTGAATTTTTTGCCTTCACCTTTAAGATCGTAAATATTTGCTTCTTTGTCGTAAAACTCAGATGCAGCACAATCCATCGCTAACGTGATGTCTTTACCTAACTCGTAACCAGCGTTTGCAACAGCCACTTTGATTGCAGCAAGTGCCGCTTCGTTAGAGGCTAGGTTAGGCGCAAAACCACCTTCATCACCCACAGCCGTTGAGTGACCGTCAGCTTTAAGCACTTTAGCTAAGCTGTGGAATACTTCCGCGCCCATACGTAAGCCTTCACGGAAAGTCTTAGCACCAACGGGTTGGATCATGAACTCTTGAATATCAACGCTATTATCTGCGTGCTCGCCACCATTGATGATATTCATCATTGGAAGTGGCATAGAGTAAACACCAGGTGTACCGTTTAAATCAGCAATGTGAGCATATAAAGGTACGTGTTTAGCTGCCGCAGCCGCTTTAGCAGCCGCAAGAGACACAGCAAGAATCGCGTTAGCGCCAAATTTTGCTTTGTTTTCTGTGCCATCTAAGTCAATCATGATTTGGTCAAGTTCAGCTTGAGCCAATGCATCTTTACCTTTAAGCGCTGCAGCAATTGGGCCATTTACAGCAGCAACGGCCTTAAGTACACCTTTACCTAAGTAACGTGTTTTGTCGCCATCACGAAGCTCTAATGCTTCGCGACTACCGGTAGAGGCGCCAGATGGTGCCGCAGCCATACCCACAAAACCACCTTCTAAATGCACTTCTGCTTCAACCGTTGGGTTACCACGCGAATCCATAATCTCGCGACCAATCACTTTAATGATGTTAGCCATAATTCCCTCGTACTTTGTGTAAGTAAATTAAAAAATTAAAAGAAATAAAAAGTTAATACCAATACAAAAGCATAAAACACTCAGAAAAGCAGATTTATTGGTATGTAACTTTCAGTTTTGTAATTTAAATTCGATTTGTGCTTAGGATAAATCTAATTGGACTTTGCTTCAACTTAGTTTTCACTCTCGTTTGAGATCATAGGTGCGATTATTTGATCTCGCGCAAGCATTTTGAATAAAAAAGCCGTTAATGCATGCATTAACGGCTTGTTGATTAAACGATGTCGCGTTTTTGATACGCATAAGAAGCGGCAATAAACCCTTCAAATAATGGATGCCCATCGCGCGGTGTTGAGGTGAATTCTGGATGGAATTGACCCGCAACAAACCATGGATGATCAGCAAGCTCAATCATCTCAATCAATTTACGATCAGAAGACAATCCACTGAATATTAGGCCCGCTTGTTCTAAACGCTCAATATAATTATTGTTAACTTCGTAACGATGACGATGGCGTTCAACACAAGTATTTGACTTGTAAGCTATTGCAGCTTTAGAGCCTTCTTTCAAATGGCAAAGCTGTGCGCCTAAACGCATTGTGCCACCTAAGTCAGACGATTCATGACGTTGTTCAATATCGCCATCATCGTTAATCCATTCAGTGATTAACCCTACCACTGGATGTGGAGTCTGCTGATTAAACTCCGTTGAATGTGCACCTTCTAAACCGGCAACATTACGTGCAAATTCAATTAACGCCACTTGCAAGCCTAAACAAATACCAAAGTAAGGTAGTTTGTTTTCACGGGCAAATTTAGCAGCAAAAATCTTACCTTCTATGCCACGCTCACCAAAGCCACCTGGGACTAAAATACCGTCTAGGCCTTGCAACACTTCTTCGCCTTTGGCTTCAACCGTTTGCGAATCGATGTATTTAATATTGACCGTCACACGGTTTTTTATACCCGCATGCTTTAATGCTTCGTTAACTGATTTATAGGCATCAGGTAGTTCAATGTATTTACCAACCATACCAATGGTCACTTCACCATTAGGGTTAGCTTCTTGGTAAATAACATGTTCCCATTCAGACAAATCGGCTTCGTTGCAATCGAGGTTGAAACGTTTGATAACCAGATCATCCAATCCTTGCGAGCGTAATAATGCAGGGATTTTATAGATGCTATCTACGTCTTTTAATGAAATAACCGCCCGTTCTTCAACATTACAGAATAGCGAGATTTTGGCTTTTTCAATTGCTGGAACCGCACGGTCGCCACGACAAACCAGTACATCCGGAGCAATACCAATAGAGCGTAACTCTTTAACAGAGTGCTGAGTTGGCTTGGTTTTAATTTCACCTGCAGCGCCTAAGAATGGCACTAAGGTTAAATGCATAAATAACGTGCGTTCACGTCCTAGCTCTGCACCTAATTGACGAATAGACTCAAGAAACGGTAATGATTCAATATCACCTACAGTGCCACCGATTTCCACAATCGCCACATCATGGCCTTCACCACCGGCTAACACTCTTGCTTTAATGGCATTAGTAATATGAGGGATAACCTGAATCGTTGCGCCTAAATAATCACCACGACGTTCTTTACTAATGACTTCTTCGTAAATACGGCCAGTAGTAAAGTTATTGCGGCGATTCATTTTGGTGCGAATAAAACGTTCGTAATGACCTAAGTCGAGATCGGTTTCAGCACCATCTTCAGTGACGAAAACTTCACCGTGCTGAGTGGGACTCATGGTACCCGGATCGACGTTAATATAAGGGTCAAGTTTCATAATGGTTACATTGAGGCCACGCGCCTCTAAAATTGCCGCCAGCGAAGCTGCTGCAATGCCTTTACCTAGTGATGAAACAACGCCACCAGTAACGAAGATATACCTTGTAGTCATGCTGAACCTGAGAAATATATTGGAAAAAAACGTGCTTGTAAGAAAGCACTAGGATGGGACGATATTATAGCAAAGCCACCTCGTTTCGACAAACTTAAACGCGCTAATTTTAGCTTAATTTGCGTTTTCATCTTGTTTCACCGCATTCCAGTACCGGTCTAATTCGTCCAGAGTATGGTTTTCTATAGGTTTGCCGTTTTCAGCTACGTGCTGCTCTACACCTCGAAATCTACGTTCAAATTTCTGATTGGCTTGGCGTAGAGCTTGCTCAGGATCAACCTTTAAATGACGGGCGAGATTGACTACGGCAAATAGCAAATCACCCATTTCATCAACAATCCTAGGCTGATAGAAATCAGGGTTTTGATCCCGTTTACTCACCTCAACCAGCACTTCATCTATTTCTTCATGTACTTTGGCAACCACAGGGGCCAGTTCTGCCCAATCAAAACCGACTTTAGCGACTCGATGTTGAATTTTTCGTGCTCGGGTTAGCGCAGGTAATGCTTGGGGAATATCATCTAAAGCGGAGTGCAGTTGTTTTTGCTGACGTTCAGACCCTTTTAATTTATCCCACGCGTGGCTTAAATCATCGGTATTGGTGATTGCCACAGTCGCTTCGGTTTCTGGCTGGGCAAACACGTGCGGATGACGACGAATCAACTTATCACTAATGCGCTCAATCACGGTGGAAAAATCAAACTTACCTTGCTCTTGCCCCAGTTGACAATAAAACACCACCTGAAACAGTAAATCACCCAGTTCATCAGGTAATTCCTCCCATGCTTGTCGCTCAATCGTATCAACGACCTCGTAAGCCTCTTCTAATGTAAAGGGCACTATACTGGCAAAGTCTTGAGCCAGATCCCAAGGGCAACCAGAATCAGGATTGCGTAATTGCTGCATGATGGTCAGTAACGATTGAATATCTGCCATAGAAAGGGCCTCTTTTGGGGGTGAAACCTAATAAAAAAAGGCACCTAATAAGTAGATGCCTGTTCAATTAATACATGAGGTTATTTATAATCGACGAGATTCAATAACACCATCAACTTGCGACAGTTTCGCGATAATTCGTGATAAACCATCTAAATTATACAGCTCAAGTTCAAGCTCTACGGTGGCTGTTTGGCTTTTAACATCAGAAGATGAACTCATGGCCATCACATTGGATTTTTCTGCTGCAAGCACTGTGGTTAAATCTCGCAGTAAACCACTGCGATCATTGGCAAGGACTCTTACGCGGATACGATAACCACCAGAGTAGTTTTCCCCCCAAATGACATCCACGCTACGTTCAGGATGAGCGCGCATTAACTCTTTTACTTGCTCGCAATCACTGCGGTGCACAGAGATACCCCGTCCCATAGTAATATAGCCAAAAATCTCATCGCCAGGTACCGGTTGGCAACAACGTGCAATGTGGCTCATTAAATTACCCACACCATTGACTTCAACTTGGCCTTTACTCGATCTTTTAGGTTTATTTGACGCTTTCTTTATAATATCTTCAAGTAAGTCTTCGTCAGTGTCTTCTACCTTATGAATTAAGGTGTCAGTAAAGTTAACCACTTGATTTAAGCGTAAGTCTCCCCCACCGATGGCAGCCAGCATGTCATCCATTGAATTTAAATTAAAGCGCTCAACCGCCACGACTGCGTCTTTAACTTTTAAACCTACACGGGCTAATTCAGACTCAAGCATCTCTTTACCCGCGGCAATATTTTTATCGCGGTCTTGTTGTTTAAACCAATGTTGTATTTTTGAGCGCGAACGGGATGATTTTATATAACCTAAATTAAGATTAAGCCAGTCACGTTTAGGGTTTGGGGTTTTTGAGGTGATAATTTCAATACGCTCACCGGTTTCAACTTGGTAAGTGAATGGTACAATGCGGCCATCGACTTTGGCGCCAATGCACTTATGACCCACTTGTGAGTGAATATAGTAAGCAAAATCGAGCACAGTTGAGCCTAACGGTAAGTCGACGACTTCTCCGCTAGGGGTGAATACATACACTCGGTCTTCAAAGACTTGACTGCGGACTTCGTCAACCAAATTACCACTTTCGGCCACATCTTCTTGCCACTGTAAAATTTTACGCAGCCAATTAATTTTTTCTTCGTAACCCGTTTGTTTGGTGGTACTGGCACCTTCTTTGTATTTCCAATGCGCGGCGACCCCAAGTTCAGCGTCTTGATGCATCGCTTCGGTACGAATTTGAATTTCTACTGTTTTGCCTTCAGGCCCAACAACCACAGTATGAATAGATTGATAACCATTAGGTTTTGGATTGGCGACATAATCGTCAAACTCACGCGGAATATGATGCCAAAGGTCGTGTACAACCCCTAATGCACCATAGCAATCTTGTAATCTGTCGGTAACGATACGTACAGCTCGAACGTCAAAAAGCTCATCAAACTTAAGATCTTTGCCCTTCATTTTGCGCCAAATACTGTAAATGTGCTTAGGACGACCGTACACTTTAGCGCGAATATCATCACTGTCTAAACGCTGTTGCAACTGGGTCACAAATTTGTCGATAAACACTTCACGATCAACACGCTTGCCATCAAGTTGTTTGGCGATGTCTTTATAAACCGTTGGATGTAAATAGCGAAAAGAAATGTCCTCAAGTTCCCACTTAAGCTGGCCAATCCCCAAACGGTTTGCTAATGGTGCATAGATATCGGCAATTTCACGCGCTAACAACACCCGAGTTTCTTCATCGGAATTTTTTACCGCGCGCAGTAAACACACTCGTTCGGCTAATTTGATCACTACGGCGCGAACATCTTCAACCATTGCCAATAGCATTTTTCGAATATTGTCGATTTGCGGTTCAGCATCACGTGAGTTTTTACTGACTTTTAACGCCCCAATGGCATTCATGGTCACGACGCTGGCGACTAATTTGGCAAGATTATCACCGTATTGCGCTATAATTTGCTCTTCATTGAGAACGCCAGCATCCAGGAGCAAAAACAACACTGCGGCTTGCAGCGTTTCAATGTCCATATTCAGCGGCGCAAGAATTTCAATCATTTCACGTGCACGTGCCAGCAACTCGGTGTGAGCCAGTTTATTTTTAACCGGTAAGGCCTCAACATGCTGGATCAATTCCAATAAGGTTTGCGCGTCATCTTTATCGACAAGATAACGAGCCACCCATTCATCTAGATGGAATGCTTGCGTATTAAAATGTGCTTCGCGAACAGATACCATGAACCCTTCCTTAGCCGCATGACCGACTGATATTCAACCATAGCATCCACTCAAATCGGTGCAGACATGGTGTTAAAACAACTAAACGGCCTATCTTGAAAATCTACATTGTGTTGTCAATTCAATAGTGCTCAGTTGAACAAATTTTTAGCATACCTATCGTGTATGGCTAAAACTGATGTTTATTTATCTAATTCAAATAACACCATCGCTTCAATATGGTGTGTCTGCGGGAACATATCAACTAAACCCACTTGGGCAATACGATAACCATTGGCTAATAATACACTACTGTCGCGGGCTAAACTTGCTGGATTACATGAAACATAGACCACTTTTTTAGGTTGCATTTTCTGTAACCATTGTAAACTTTCAAAGGCTCCTGCTCGAGCAGGATCAAGCAACAGCTTATCAATTTTGCCTAACCAGGTTTGTGTCGATAAATCGGCACTCAAATCAGCATGATGAAAGGTGACATTATCTAACTGGTTATCAATAGCATTTTGTTTAGCTTGTTGCACCATTTCAGGTACACCTTCAACACCTATAACCTCTGCAGCTCGTCGAGCCAAGGGTAAACTGAAATTACCCACACCACAAAACAAGTCTAGAATACGCTCACCAGCCTGAGGGGCTAACCACTCAATGGCTTGATCCACCATGGCCTGATTAATAGCACCATTAACCTGAACAAAATTGCCTGGCGTGAACGAGCAGCGAACCGATTCCTGTGCAAGATGATAATAAGGTAACGCGACTACATCATCATTGGCTTGTGACAACGGATACAATTGCGTCAATTGACCAGCATCATCTTGCAATAATAAGTTAAGTTGATGTTTTTCAGCAAAGCCCGTTAACCAACGAATATCGGATGCTGGCAAGACTTTGGTGACTCTTAATACGGCAAAATTACCGTTATCGGCTTGGGTAAGTTCAACATGCCCTAAACTAGCCTTAGCTTTGAGTTGATTTAAATTAACCGCCAATGGGGTAATTAACGCGGATAAAGACTCTGCTAATACAGGGCACTGCTGAATAGAGACAATTTTATTGCTATTTGCTGCACGAAATCCAAGTTGTAGCCGCTGAGAATTTTTATCGAATAATGTTGCCAATCTGGCACGTCGACGGTAATGCCACGCCTCTCCCACTAAAGGTTCTGCGATGATATCGGCTTCAATGGTTTTAGCACTGGACAGCTTGCTGATGAGATCAACTAAGCTAGTTTGCTTATGATCGCGTTGCACATTCGTGTCCATATGCTGTAAATCACAGCCGCCGCATTGATGATAATGAGGACAATGAGGGGTGATTCGATGAGCAGATGCCACATCAATAGCAATTAACTTGGCCTTAGCATAGCTTTTCTTTTGTTCCACAAATTGTACTGTGGCCGTCTCTCCTGGCAGCACACCAGGAATAAACACAATTTTACCTTGATGTTGCGCTATGCCCGCACCTAAATGATCAAGTTGAGTCACGCTGAGGCTGAGCTTTGCTGATAATTGCTTAGATTTGTTCGGTTTTGCTTGGAAAAATTGTGCCATTTCGGCCTCAGGTATTGAATAAAAAACTAGTCAAGAGTGCGCCATATCTGGCAGTCTAGACGCAATATCAACGATTTAGTAATAGGGACACACCTAACTACCATGAAAAGTGCCAACAATATGACCAAATATAGCCTACGCTCTTGGGTTCTGGTACTTGCGTTAGCACCCACTATCGTAGTGGGTATTCTACTTGGAAGTTATTTCACGATAAACCGCTTTTATGAATTAGAACAAACCTTAATTGAAAAAGGCAGCAATATTGTTGAACCGTTAGCGATTGCCAGTGAATTTAGTATTATCAATCAAGACCGTGAATCCACTAAACGTATACTCGCCGCATCGCAAATTAACAACGCATCATTGATCCTCTCTATTGCGGTTTTTGATGCCGAAAACCAACTCTTTGTGACCTCGCACTACCACAAAGATTTTGAATCTATGCGCTACAAACAAGCTTTGGCAAACTTACTCGGGACAGAAAATGAAACAATTGGCGATACGTTAGTCATTCGTGTGCCAATAATATCTCATACTGGCTTAGAACCAAAACCGGTTGCCAGTATGAATCGCCCGAGTGATGGCAACATCGATAACAATTCCTCAGTCAATGATACCGTAGAGCCCATTTACAACAGTCAACAAGAGCGGATATTAGGATACATTTCAGTATTACTGAATAAGGAAAACGCCCTGCTCGAGCAACATCGAGCGGCAATCGCCGCGTTTATTATCGTATTAATTGGCGTACAATTTAACCTGTTTTTTACCTTTCGCTTAGTCAAACACGTTAACTACCCCATTACAGAAATGGTTCGTGTAGTCGCCAAAATCCGTGAAGGTAAGCTTGATACTCGCCTAGAAGGCAACTTAATTGGTGAACTTGACTTGCTTAAACGAGGCATCAACGCAATGGCAGGCTCATTGTCAGAATATCACGATGAAATGCAGCAAAACATTGATCAAGCCACCTCAGATTTACGTGAAACCCTTGAACAGATTGAAATTCAAAACGTTGAGCTCGACATTGCCAAAAAACGGGCCCTTGAAGCGAGCCGTATAAAATCTGAATTTTTAGCTAACATGTCCCATGAGTTACGAACACCACTTAATGGCGTCATTGGATTTGCAAAGCAGCTACTCAAAACACCATTGCATACCAGCCAGCTCGACTACATTAAAACCATTGAACGCAGTGCCAGTAACTTACTTGGCATTATCAACGACATTCTCGATTTCTCGAAACTAGAAGCCGGTAAAATGGTATTAGAGAAAATGCCATTCGCACTGCGTGAAACACTCACAGAAACCTTGACGATTATTGCTGGTAGCGCCCAAGAGAAAGGCCTAGAACTGGTTATCGACATCGACGCGAATGTGCCAGAGAGCGTCAGTGGTGACGCGATGAGAGTCAGTCAAATTATTACCAACTTAGTCGGTAACGCTATCAAATTTACCGACAAGGGCAGCGTAATACTCAAGATACACTTGGTGGGTCAAGACGAAGATAACATCACCTTACGCTGCGAAATTATCGATACCGGTATTGGTGTTAATGAAAGCCAACAAGAGTATCTATTCCAAGCATTTGGCCAGGCCGACTCATCTATCTCACGCCGCTTTGGCGGCACAGGACTAGGCTTGGTGATCACCAAACGCTTAATTAACCAAATGGGTGGCCAAATAGGCTTTACCTCTGCGCCAAATAAAGGCTCAAATTTCTGGTTTATTCTGCCGCTTGGGATCAGTCAATTCGAAATTGGTGAAGTACTTACCGTTGATGTATTGCAACATAAATCAGTATTGTTGTATGAGCCTCGGGAATTAACCCGCGATACATTAAATCGCCGCTTAGTGTCATGGCAATTAATTATCACTAATGTTGCAAATCTAGAAAACCTCACATCAGTATTACAAAGTAAAACCAGCAAGTTTGATTACATCATCATGAGCTGTCATGGTTTTGCGGACAATACGGTCTTTATCCATTTCTTGCAACAAGCCAGGCAGCATACCGACTGCCTTATTTTATTGCATGACTGTTTAAATCAAGACATGATCATCAATGTGCTCAAAGCCAATGCAGATGTATTACTCAACACTCCAGTCAGCGATTTTACCCTAGCACATCATTTAATCTATCCTCCGGTGCCTTCAACTTCAGTGCGTCTCCCTGAACTGATTAGCCCAGACCCATCGCCACGCCTGAAAGCATCGGTATTAGCCGTTGACGATAATATGGCTAATCTAAAGTTAATTGATACTTTACTCAAAGAATTAGTTGAGAATGTGGTCACAGTCAATAATGGCGACGATGCGATAAAGCAAACTAAGGCACAAGCGTTTGACTTAATCTTTATGGATATTCAAATGCCTGGAACTGACGGCATTAGCGCAACCCAGCAAATACGCTCAGAATCACTCAATCGTAATACGCCCATCATTGCAGTAACGGCACACGCTATCGCCGAAGAGCGTAACAATATTTTAGCCAGTGGTATGGATGGTTTTTTACCCAAACCCATTGATGAACTATCACTAAAAGGGGTGATTAGCCGCTGGATAACTAAACCACAATTGACCCATTTTGATTCCCATGTACTAAATTGGGATTTGTGTTTAACCCAAGCGAACCAAAAAACAGATTTAGCCTTAGATATGTTAAAGATGTTGGTTCATTCATTACCCGAAACAACAGCCGCTATCGATACAGCATTCATAGCCAGAGACGCACAGACATTACTCCAAGCCGTACATAAGCTGCATGGTGCAACATGTTATTGCGGCGTACCGACAACACAAAAGCTGTGTAGGGATATTGAGTCAGGATTAAAGCATAAAATTGACATCGATGACTTAGAACCTGAAATACTAGAGTTACTTGATGAGTTAACTAAGGTAGAATCGGCAGCAAATCAAGTAATAAACCAGCTATCAGTGGATGTACCCCATGACCAGTAAAATCGGTTTTTTTAAACGCCTAAAGGCATTATCGTTACCTCAAAAGCAGCTTTTTGCCCTCGCACTGTGCCAACGAATGCTGCCCAACTACCAACTGTTTTCTGAAGTCTGTGAGTTTGGCCAACCACAGGTCCTAAGCACGGCATTAGAGTTATTATGGCAAAGCCAATATGACAAAAAGCTTAAATTCAATATTGATGTGCATTTGCAACGTCTGGATGAAAACACCCCTGATCCAAGCCAATTTGAAGCCTATGGTGCTTATCCCGCCATGGATGCTGCAGTGGCCATTGCCACTTTAATGGGTGCAATAGACGGAAAAATTGAAGAAGATATTACTAATATCAGTAAGTTATCATCAAGTACTGTGGCTAACTACATTGAGGCTATTAGTGAGGAATCATTAATGGATGAAGCGCTGGATGAATTTGTGTTTTCACACCCAGTAATGGAAGAAGAAAAACAATTACAAGGTATGTTACTCGACATTATCGAAGCCAATCCTGAGATCAACATCGAGTTGGTTAAAGGTTTACGTAAAGATATTATCGAAACGGGTGTGTCTAATATCGGCATTAGTCTGTAGCAATACTATCAATAGATTTTACTTAGCCTGGAAACTATTCCAGGCTTTTGATTGAGCGTCATAGCCAAAATTTTTTATCACAGTTTCAGCGGCAGCAACCCACATAGAGAAACCGATAACTGGACGTGAATGACCGGTCATTAAGCTCGGCGGGGATTATTATTAGTACGATTATCGCATCGAAGAAAACAAGTAACTTTTTTAGTGATTTTTTACGCTAAATGAACAATATTTACCCAATCAAAAGTATTAAAGGCCTGTTTTAGCTTAAAATCAAAAATAAACGCTCGTTTAACTTTAGCCTAATTGCATCCTGCTATCAAAAAGCAGTACAGTGATCTTATTATCACTTTGCTAAGGAATTGCGAGGAATGTCCAGTATTCTTACCCCGCTAATCGCTGTATTTATAATTATGCTTCTCGGCAGTATCATTCAGAAATTGAGACTTTTGCCACCAGACACCGATCTGATCCTCAATCAATTTGTCTATTACATAGCCTTCCCAGCGATTTTACTCATTGTTTTAGCTGAAACTCACATTGAAGACATTATTCAGTGGGGCTTTGTTGGTGGCTTTAGCTTGGCGATGATCATCACTTATGCGCTGGTCATTGGCGTATCACTTTGGTGCAAGCCTAAGCAGCAAGCGGTTGCCGCAATGCGGGCGTTAAACGCCACGTTTGGCAATACTGCATTTATTGGTATTCCATTGCTGAGCCTATTGTTCCCGGGTCACAAAATGGCATTAGTGGCCGCAGCGATTGCCAGCTTGCTGTCGGTGTTCATGTTCGCGTTTGCTTTAGTCTCTATTGAACTGGCCAGCCGTAATAAACAATCAAACGACCATGCCATCATCATCATGGCTAATGCACTGTATAAAAACCCGATAGTGGTCGGCAGTCTTATTGGTATAGGCCTATCGGCATTTCATATCACCTTACCCGCTAGCCTGGCGTTAGTGCTGCACCAAGTGGGAAACACCTCCAGTCCTTGTGCACTGTTTGCCATCGGAATGGTACTTGCCAAAGCGTTACGGCATCAGTCAATCACGAACATGTTCAGTCTTAGCCTGATTGCAGAACTGAGTTTAATCAACTTACTCAAGATAATTATTCAGCCCCTTATTGCCTTTGGATTACTCAAACTCTTCGGCGTAGAACACGAGTTACTGACTATGGGAGTCCTGTTAGCAGCCTTACCAACTGCAGCAAGTGTGTATTTATTGGCAGACCGATACCAAATTAATGCCAATGGCAGTGCCCAAGGGATTTTATATGGCACATTAGTCACTTTTATTAGTTTGCCTATAATAGAAACACTCTTAAAATCATATGCTTGATAATTGACCGAGTTAAGGCGATAAAATAATCAGTGATATTTTTATGCCAACCACTTTACTGTATATAAAAACAGTATATACTGTTTATCAATACAGTGGTTTAGTCGCTTCATTGACAGGGATTCATTATGCTTTGCCAACTCAGCATCAATAATTTTGCTATCGTGCGTTTTTTAGAACTCGACTTTAAAGCCGGTATGACAAGCATCACCGGAGAAACCGGTGCAGGTAAATCGATTGCTATCGATGCCCTTGGGTTATGTCTTGGTAATCGCAGTGATGCCAATACCATCAGACCCGGCGCAACGAAAACTGAAGTGAGCGCGCGGTTTACGCTCCACGATGTCCCTTTAGCTAAACGCTGGCTTGAAGATAACGATCTTGATGCTGAAGATGGATGTATTTTACGTCGAACCATTAATAATGATGGCCGATCTAGAGCCTATATTAATAGTAATCCGGTCCCGGTTTCGCAATTAAAAGCCGTTGGTCAACTCCTGATAGGCATTCATGGCCAACATGCTCACCATGCCATGCTTAAAAATGATCATCAGTTAGCCTTACTCGACAGCTACGCTAACCACAAGTTGTTACTTGATGCCGTCAGTGCCAGCTATCAGCGCTGCAAGCAAGTGGAAAACGAGCTAAAGCATCTTGAGCAAGCTCAGCACGAACGCATTTCGCGTCAACAGCTGCTGCAATATCAAGTAGAAGAGCTTAATGAGTTCAACTTAGGCTTGGAAGAATTTGATGAAATAGAACAAGAACACAAACGCTTAGCCAATGGCACAGATTTAATTGAACGTTGTCAAGCAGGTTTACATTTATTAACCGAAAGTGATGAAGGCAATATAGAATCGCTGCTTAATAAAGTGGCCAGTATTGCTGATACGCTTCAAGGCTATGATGAATCCCTTGCTCCTATCGGCACTATGATCAGCGATGCGTTAATTCAAGTACAAGAAAGCGCTAGCGAAATTGAAAGTTATTTAAGCAGTTTAGAGCTTGATCCAGAACATTTTGCCTATTTAGAAAAACGCCTTTCAACGGCAATGCAATTGGCGCGTAAGCATCATGTGAGTGCTGATAAGTTGGCACTACATCATCAAGCATTGATGAGTGAATTGGCCGAACTTGCTGACGACGAAACTAAATTAGATGGTATAAGACAGCAACTTGAAGCCACCAGAAATGCCTATTTAACCAATGCACAAAAACTGAGTCAAAGTCGTAGCCGTTATGCTAAAGAACTCGATAAATTGGTCACTCAGTCAATCCATGAATTGAATATGCCTAAGGGCAAGTTCCATATTCAGGTTAATTATGAACCAACTAATATCAGCTTAAATGGTTGCGACCAAATTGAGTTTATGGTTACCACTAATCCCGGCCAACCTTTGCAACCTATTTCAAAAGTAGCCTCAGGCGGCGAACTATCACGCATTGGCTTAGGCATTCAGGTGATTACCGCCAGAAAAGTCGCCACTCCGACGCTTATTTTTGATGAAGTGGATGTGGGCATTTCGGGTCCTACTGCTTCGGTCGTTGGCCGTATGTTACGCAGCCTTGGCGAGTCGACTCAAGTATTGTGTGTTACTCATTTGCCACAAGTGGCGGGCAATGGTCATCAGCATATGTTTGTCAACAAATTCAATAAAGCAGGTAGTACAGAAACCACTATGCAGGCCTTGGATAAAGATCAACGGGTGAATGAACTTGCGCGCTTATTAGGTGGTGATGTCATTACCGAAAATACCTTGGCTAATGCCCGTGAGTTGTTGCAATAATCGTTATGCACTTATAAAAAAGCAAATCAATATATTAACGTAAATTTAACATGGGTTTACGGATAAATCATAATGCTGAAAGTAATAAAGGGCTTGGGTGTTGTTGTCGGGCTAATATGTAGCTTACTGGTCTTTATTGTTGTCTGTTTAGTGGCCATTAATGCAACAGACAGAACAAAGTCACCTAACACGCTATTAGTTGAGAACTGGCTAAAGCAACAGCCTATCGATCCAAGCGAAAATGGTTTTGTATATTTACAAACTTTTATCGGCACTTTTCAGGATGTAACGACTAAAGAAGTGGCCACTACATTAAGTTTCAATGATGAGGATCAACCACTACGCGATTACAAAAAATCGTGTTATCAAACTGATGTGGCAACCTGTAATGAATTTCTTGAAAAGAATAACGAAAGTATTTTACAAGCAATTCATGCACACAAAACCGATGTAACCCATTATAGTAAGCTGATTAAAATGCCTTATTGGCAAGAAGATATTCAGTATTTAACACCTGCAAATCTTTTTAAATGGGCGCCACTACTTACATTACGAACAATCAGTGAACTTATTGTTTTAATAAACCTTGACGGATCCCCTAACCTTAACGTGAATGAAGCCTTGTTAACATTTTTAAATAAAGATGCTCAATTCTGGAATATGGTTTATCACTCATCTCGCTCTATATTCAACCATATGATTGCCGTTAGCGTAATCAAATCTCAACTTAACTTTGCCAGCACTTTAGCTAGAACACTCGATACGGCAGTTCTACACAAAGTCACTACTTGGCAAACGCCATTCGAATTTACTAATAGCGATTTTAAGAGAGTATTTTCTGGTGAATGGCAGTTTGCTCATAATACGATGCAAAAAATGATAACGGATGCGCAGGAAGAGACGGTGCCATTTTATGAGAAATGGTTAGCAGATGCTTTGTATAAGCCCACAGACAGTGATAATCTCATGGCTGAATTTATTGTTAGCTTGGTAAAAGAACCGATATCCACAAACCCCTCTCACACACTTAAACAACCAAGTTATTGTTCTAACGACAATAAATTACAGCAATTATGGCATTTACGCTACAACCCTGTAGGTAAAATATTAAGTTGTGCTAATTACGAAAGAAATTTTAAGTTACAGTTCATCAATATGAACAATGAAATAGAACAGCCGCGCACAAATTTAATAGTGACTCAATAAATAAAATTATAATTAAACTAAAATCGAGAGTCTAAATATGTCAAACATCGCAACGTGCGCTTTTGACATATTAAATGCTTTAAGGCTCTTATAGATAATACACCGCTAATTGCACACCGATTAACGAAAAGATCCCCGCCAATACATCATCAATCATAATCCCAAAACCACCATGCACTTTGGCATCAAGCCAACGTATAGGCCATGGTTTAACGATATCAAAAAACCTAAACAATACAAAACCAAGTCCTAACCACATAAAACCTAAAGGCGCGGCAATCATGGTGATCATCAACCCAACCACTTCATCCCACACAATAGCGCCATGGTCGTGTACACCCATATCTCTAGCCGCTTTCCCACAAATATAGAATCCAGCAAGCATACTAATACAGGTGATGATGAGATAATTCGTTAAGCTTAACTGCTGCATGAGCAACACTATGGGCACTGCGGCTAAGGTACCAAAGGTACCCGGCGCTTTTGCCGCTTTACCGCTGCCAAAGCCTAATGCCAAAAAATGAATTGGATGGGCTAAAGACAGTTTTTTAACGAATTTATCTTGGGTTAATAGTCTCATAGTACTCAATTAAAAATGCACAAAGCCACGTGAAATAGGGGTAAATGCTTGCCCATTTTCTACTAGTTTTAATTTATCGCCGGCGCTGACCTGACCAATTTTAACAAACTTCACCCCAGCATGAATTAGCGCGGTATCAATTGCACCGCGTTGTGACTCTGGCACAGTAAATAAAAGTTCGTAGTCTTCACCGCCCGTTAATGCATAACTTAATGCATCTTCACGACTAAGATTGGCTTTAAGTGAGTTTGATAAAGGAATTAGATCCACATCAATGATGGCGCCGACTTTCGATGCCGATAACACATGTCCAATATCAGACATTAAGCCATCAGACAAATCGATAGCGCTTGTGGCTAGAGTGCGTAGTGCTTGACCTGCCAACACACGAGGCGTTGGGTAATAATGGCGGTTAATCAGATATTGTTTATCTTCAGCGTTAACGGTCTTAACACCTCTGATAATATCAAGGCCTAAGGCTGAATCACCTAGGGTTCCCGTCACATAGATCCAGTCTCCTATTTTTGCACCTGCACGGGTTAATGCAGTACCTTTAGGGACTTGGCCATTAATCGTAATACTGATACTGCGCGGACCACGGGTGGTATCACCACCAATGAGTGCAATACCATAATATTCAGCAATATCAAAAAGGCCGGCACTGAACTGGGCTAACCAAGGTTCATCAACACAGGGTAACGTCAGTGCTAAAGTAAACCAAGCGGGCTCGGCCCCCATTGCGGCAAGATCAGAAAGGTTAACCGCTAGCGATTTATAACCTAAAGCATGAGCTGGAATGTCTGCTAAAAAATGGATATTTTCAACAAGGGTATCACAAGAAATTGCTAAAGATTTCTTGTCCGCAGGATTCACTAACGCACAGTCATCGCCGATGCTTAACTCAACATCTCGCCTTTTTTGACCTTTATTGCGGAAGTAATGTTCGATGAGTTGAAATTCTTTCACATTCAGTCTGGTACGGTAAACCGTCCACCTTAATTTTTGAAACAATTAATAACAAATGAAAACGGTATCCGAAGATACCGTTCTGGTGTTACTTATGCTTCACTAACTTATCAAGCAAGCCGTTGACAAATTTGTGACTATCTTCAGCACCAAACGCTTTCGCTAACTCGATACCTTCGTTAATAGCCACTTTAAACGGCACATCTTTACGGAAGGTCAACTCGTAAGTTGCCAGACGCACAATGGCTTTTTCTACTGGTGACACTTCTTCAAAATTACGATCAAGATGTGGCTTTAACAGCTCATCAATTTGCGATATTTTTGATGCTACACCGGTTAATAGCTCACGAAAATAAGCGACATCAACACCGTCAGTGTTCTGTTCAGTTAAAAACTCATGTTCTACGTCAGCAACTTTGTTTTTACTTAACTGCCATGAATAAATGGCTTGAACGGCTAAACGGCGGGCCTTACGGCGCTCTGAAGGTTTCATACTTTTCCTACTATTACAGCTGTTGTTCTAGTTGTTGCAGTACATTAACCATTTCAAGCAAACTAAGGGCAGCTTCGCCACCTTTGTTACCTGCTTTAGTACCTGAACGCTCAATAGCTTGCTCAATGGTATCTGTAGTTAATACACCGAATGAAACAGGAAGATCGTACTCTAATGCAACTTGTGCAAGACCTTTGTTACATTCACCAGCAACAAATTCAAAATGAGGTGTACCGCCACGGATGACAGCACCTAATGCAATGATCCCGTCAAACTTTCCACTTGCAGCAACACGTTTTGCAGCAAGCGGTAATTCAACTGCACCAGGCACTCGAACAACAGTAATGTTGTCGTCACTGACCTGGCCGAAACGCTTTAATGTGTCTATTGCACCGTCAAGCAGACTTTCAACTAAAAAGCTATTGAATCGCGATATTACAATCGCCACTTTGGCATTTTTCGCTTCGATATTACCTTGAACTACGTTCATTCTATCTTACCTAAATTAGCTAAAGCACCCCGCTCGGGGCAAAAAAGAGGCGCTATGATATCACAGCCGAAAGCCCTGAGCGCTATGCAATTAATGAAATTATTAAATTTACCATAAGCCAAAATTATTCAGCTATATAATCCGTTACTTCTAAACCAAAACCTGACAAGGAATGGTAACGCTTTGGCGAACTTAATAAGCGCATTGTACTGACACCTAGACTCGACAAAATTTGCGAGCCGACGCCAACACGACGTGATGTTCCTTGCCACATTGCTCCTGCTGGTGATTGGCCATTATCTTCGGCCTCAAACGCTTTCACTTTTGCCAGTATCTGACTTGAATGCTCAACGTTACCCAGTAACACCAATACGCCACCTTCCAAAGCAATGCGTTGCATGGCTTTTTCTAATGGCCAGCTACGCGTTTGATCTCGCTCAGAATGCAGTAAATCGTTAAAGGTGTTTTGCAAATGCACACGCACTAAACAATTAGGCTTCACTTCATCTTTAACCAATGCGTAGTGTAATTGATTATCAATAGTGTCTCTAAATGTCACCATCGTAAAATCACCAAAACGAGTCGGTAGTTTACATTGAGCTTCGCGTACAACCGTGGTTTCGTTGGTGTTACGGTATTCAATTAGGTCTGCAATGGTACCGATTTTAATCCCATGCTTTTGACTGAATATTTCTAAATCAGGACAGCGCGCCATGGTGCCGTCTTCATTTAAAATTTCAACAATCACAGCTGAAGGTTCACAGCCAGCTAAGCGCGCTAAATCGCAACCGGCTTCAGTATGGCCAGCACGCGTTAATACCCCGCCTTCTTGTGCCATTAACGGAAAAATATGCCCAGGTTGTACTAAATCAGAGGCTTTGGCATCTTTGGCAACAGCGACTTGAACGGTCACGGCTCGGTCATGAGCTGAGATCCCGGTTGTGACCCCGGTCGCCGCTTCAATTGATACGGTAAAGTTAGTCGAGAACTGCGCATTGTTGTTGGTGACCATTAAAGGCAAGTTAAGCTGCTGACAACGCTCTTTGGTCATGGTTTGGCAAATTAATCCGCGGCCATAGGTTGCCATGAAATTGATTGCAGCAGGCGTCACTTTATCAGCGGCCATGATCAAATCACCTTCATTCTCTCTGTCTTCATCATCCATCAAGATAACCATCTTACCTTGACGAATATCTTCAATGATTTCTTCTATGTTATGTAGCGCCATTGTCAGACCTTTCTCTATTAAGTTTTTTGATTTTAAATAATTAAATCAATTTGTATTTGTTATTTGTTATTTTGAATAATGTCTTGTACATAATCATTGGGTATAAATATTTATGCTTGGAGCGATTAGCGCAAAAATCCAGACTTAGCTAATAATTCCATCGTCACACCCGATGACGGCTGTGCATGGCTAGCATCAGGTTGCATTAAACGCTCTAAATAGCGGGCAATTAAATCCACTTCGATGTTCACGCTGTCACCAACTTTGAGATCCACCAGCGTGGTTTCACCCGCAGTATGAGGCACGATGGTTAATCTAAAACGAGTTCCATCAACTTCATTGACAGTCAAACTAACGCCATCAATGGTGACCGATCCTTTGTGAGCAATGTAACGACTTAATTGAATCGGTACCGATAACCAAAACTCAAGTGCCTTGCCTCGGTAAGCACATTGCTCAATTTTTGCAATGCCATCAACGTGGCCGCTGACCATGTGTCCACCCAATCTCGTGGTCGCCGTAACGGCTTTTTCAAGATTAACCTTTTGGCCAACTTGATAACGACTAAAACCAGTTAATTCAACTGTTTCAGCAGATATATCAGCAACGTAGCTATCGCCTAAACGCTCAACAACGGTCAAGCACACACCATTTGTGGCAATGCTATCACCTAGGTTTACATCGGTTAAATCTAACTTGCCGCTGGCAACGGTTAAGCGGATATCGTTACCTTTGCGATCAATTTTACGTAATGTACCAAGGGCTTCGATTATCCCAGTAAACATAATGACTCACTTTTTGCTTTTAAACTTTGCAGTTGTTCAGGTTTTTCTTAAACAACTGCCACATTAATAGGGTTGATTATATCTGAGGATATAACGCTTATCTTGTCCAACGTTGCGCTCATCAATTAATTGCAATGCAGGCGTTTGCTCCATGGCACTGTAATCGGGTAACTGCAACATATTACGTCCATGGCTGCCTAACAGTTTAGGCGCTTGATAAAGCACAATGTCATCGGCGAGGCCTTGAGCGACAAACGCCCCAGCTAAGGTCGCACCAGCTTCGACTAAAACAGAATTAGTATGCTGGCCTAAATACGTTAGCAAAGCTAACAATGGGATCCTGCCCGACGAGTCACATTCTAATTGTAAAAAAGAAACGTGTTGTGGAAAAGCAGCTTTAGCACTTTGGGAATATTGACAGCCAGAAACCAGTAAAATAGGACTTTGAATTGAAAATAACCTTTGTGTTGCCGTCAGTCTCGCTCTGCTGTCTAGCACAACCCTTAAAGGTTGGAAAATTTCATCTTTTGTATGGCGAGTGGTTAACTCACCTAACGCCTCATAGCGCACATTAAGGCTAGGGTCATCGATAAGGATTGTTTCAACGCCTGTGATTAATGCACAGTGGCTGGCACGGTATTTTTGCACATCGGCTCGTGCAGCACTGCCGGTAATCCACTTTGACACCCCATTAGACAGGGCTGTTTTACCGTCTAAACTGGCGGCTATTTTAACCGTGACCCAAGGAAGCCTAGTTTTCATGCGCTTCATAAAGCCTAGATTGAGATCATAAGCTTGTTGGCTGAGTAGTCCTACATCGACCTTAATTCCAGCCTCACGTAACATGGTGATACCGCGGCCTGACACTTCTGGGTTCGCATCGGTCACAGCAACAACGACTCGCGCAACCTTGGCGTTAATTAACCCTGAAGCGCAAGGTGGCGTACGACCATAATGACTGCAAGGTTCTAAGGTTACATAGGCGGTGGCGCCTTGAGCGCTATGACCATTATCAAGCACCATTTTCAGCGCATTGACTTCAGCGTGGCCTTCGCCAGCACGCTGATGGAAACCCTCACCGATAATCTTATTCTGATAGACAATGACACAACCAACACAGGGGTTGGGCCTAGTGGTATAACGGCCTTTCTCGGCAAGCGCTATAGCACGGCTCATCATTTGGGTGTCAAAAGTAGGCCCGTTGGACATGATAGATAATCTCTTATTGCTTAGATGCCATGATAACCGTTAAAAACGGTCATTACACAGCATTACTTTTGCAACTTAGCAATGGCCTCGCCAAATTGTGACACATCTTCAAACGCACGATAAACAGAGGCGAAACGAATGTAAGCCACCTTATCAAGGTTCATCAACTGTTCCATCATAAGATTACCAATCATTTCCGAATCCACTTCGCGCTCACCAGTCGCGCGCAGCATTGATTTAATTTTTGTCAACGCTTGATCAATGTCATCAATAGAAACCGGACGTTTTTCAACGGCACGCAACATGCCGCCGCGCAGTTTCTCTTCATCAAATGGTTGTCGGGTGCCATCGCGTTTTATCACTCTAGGCATGACTAATTCAGCGCCTTCAAAGGTGGTAAAACGTTCATGACATTCGGTACATTCCCGGCGACGACGGACTTGGTGACCATCAGCCACTAATCGAGAATCTATCACTTTGGTATCGGTCGCGCTACAAAAAGGGCAATGCATTAGGACTCCTGCAGAAAAAATGGCCGCTAGCAATTAGCGGCCATTAAAGTTTATCCTATTTGGTGAACAAGGTTAACCTAAACCTGTATCAACAGACATCCAAATACGATTAACCGTATACAGGGAATCGAGCACACAAGGTCAATACTTGACCTTTTACGCGCTCAATAACCGCTGTATTAGATGCATCATCAAGAATGTCACAAATCCAACCGGTCAATTCTTTCGCTTCAGCTTCTTTAAAGCCGCGACGAGTAATGGCTGGTGTACCAATACGAACACCAGAGGTCACAAACGGTGAACGAGGGTCGTTAGGCACTGAATTTTTGTTAACGGTAATGTTGGCACTGCCTAAGGCGGCGTCGGCTTCTTTACCGGTTAAATCGCGGCCAATTAAGTCAACCAACATTAAATGGTTTTCAGTACCGCCAGAAACGATTTTGTAACCGCGGGCTAAAAACACTTCAACCATGGCTTTGGCATTTTTAACAACTTGCTGTTGGTATACTTTAAATTCTGGCTCTAGTGCTTCTTTAAATGCGACCGCTTTACCTGCGATAACATGCATTAAAGGACCACCCTGACCACCAGGGAATACTGCTGAGTTTAGTTTTTTATATAAAACTTCATCATCGGCTGCAGAAATAATAATCCCGCCGCGTGGGCCGGCTAATGTTTTATGGGTTGTTGACGTTATCACATGTGCATAAGGCACTGGCGTTGGATAAACACCTGCAGCAATTAAGCCTGCCACGTGGGCCATATCAACAAACAAATAAGCACCAATTTTGTCGGCAATCTCGCGCATTCTCGCCCAGTCAACAATACCTGAAAAAGCCGAAAAACCGCCGATCATCATTTTAGGCTTATGTTCAATGGCTAAACGCTCCATTTCGTCATAATCAATTTTGCCAGACTCATCAATACCGTAGGGAATGATGTTGTAAAGCTTGCCAGAAAAATTAACCGGTGAACCGTGGGTCAAATGACCACCATGAGCAAGGTTCATCCCTAAAACGGTATCGCCTGGCTGCAATAACGCCATAAATACGGCACTGTTTGCTTGCGAACCTGAATGAGGCTGTACGTTAGCGTATGTTGCACCAAATAATTCTTTTGCGCGTTCAATCGCTAATGTTTCAATCACATCAACGTATTCGCACCCACCATAGTAACGCTTACCTGGATAACCTTCAGCATACTTGTTGGTTAACTGAGAACCTTGGGCTTCCATCACACGAGGACTGGTATAGTTTTCAGATGCAATCAATTCAATGTGTTCTTCTTGACGACAAGTTTCATCTTCAATGGCTTTAAATAATTCTGGATCATAATCCGCAATATTCATCGCTTTCTTCAACATGCTAGCTCCAACATCATTATCTGTATAGTAGGGTTGCGCGTTATTCTACCCTGCAACGATGATGATTCACAGTAGAAACAACATGAAATTCACTGTGTTCTGAATACAAAACTATTCATGTTTATGGCACCAAGTGGCCAGATCCTTCATTCTTTTTGACCTAAAAAGCGCTGTGGATTAAATCACAAAATTGCCTGTTGAGTTCAGCTCATAATACAGTAGAATTATCATCATCTTTGTTGACAATTAGACAGTATAATTATGGCTCAATTTGTATACAGCATGCTTCGTGTGGGTAAAATTGTCCCACCTAAAAAGCAAATTTTGAAAGACATTTCATTAAGCTTCTTTCCTGGCGCCAAAATTGGTGTACTCGGATTAAACGGTTCAGGTAAATCGACATTGCTGCGCATCATGGCCGGTATAGATACCGAAATTGAAGGTGAAGCGCGTCCAATGCCTGGACTAAAAATTGGTTATTTACCGCAAGAGCCGCGCTTAAACGAGCAACAAACGGTTCGCGAGGCCGTCGAAGAAGCCCTGAGTGAAGCCAAAAATGCATTGATCCGTTTAGATGCTGTTTACGCCGCTTATGCTGAACCCGATGCAGATTTTGATGCCCTAGCCAAAGAACAAGGTGAGTTAGAAGCCATCATCCAATCTCAAGATGCACACAATCTTGATCATATTCTAGACCGTGCAGCAAACGCGTTACGTCTGCCCGATTGGGATGAAAAAATTGCTGTATTGTCCGGTGGTGAACGTCGACGGGTAGCCCTTTGTCGCTTGCTACTTGAAAAGCCTGAAATGCTATTACTCGACGAACCGACAAACCACTTGGATGCTGAATCCGTCGCATGGTTAGAGCACTTTTTACAAGAGTATTCTGGCACCGTAGTCGCTATTACCCATGACCGCTATTTCTTAGACAATGCAGCAGGCTGGATTTTAGAACTCGACCGTGGTGAAGGGATCCCCTGGGAAGGTAACTACTCCTCATGGCTTGAGCAGAAAGATGCCCGTTTGCAACAAGAATCTTCAACACAAAGTGCTCGTCAAAAAACTATCGCAAAAGAATTAGAATGGATACGTCAAGGTGCGAAAGGCCGCCAATCTAAGGGCAAAGCTCGTATGGCGCGTTTTGAAGAACTCAACACTAACGATTACCAAAAACGTAACGAGACCAACGAATTGTTTATTCCACCAGGGCCACGCCTCGGTGATAAAGTGATTGAAGTGACTAACTTAACAAAATCCTACGGTGATCGCGTATTGATTGACGATCTTACCTTTACCGTTCCCAAGGGCGCCATTGTGGGGATTATCGGAGCTAACGGTGCGGGTAAGTCGACACTATTCAAAATGATCTCAGGCGAAGAACAACCAGACAGTGGCTCGATTTCTGTGGGTGACTCAGTTCAAATTGCTTCTGTTGAGCAGTTCCGTGATTCAATGAATGATAAAAATACCGTGTGGCAAGAGATTTCTGGCGGCCACGATATTATGCGGATCAATAATACTGAAATTTCGAGCCGTGCTTATGTCGGACGTTTTAACTTCCGTGGTGGCGATCAGCAAAAAATTATCGGCACCTTATCGGGTGGCGAGCGCAACCGAGTCCACTTAGCCAAATTAATACAAGCCGGTGGCAACGTATTATTACTCGACGAACCTACCAACGACTTGGACGTAGAAACATTACGTGCCCTAGAAGAAGCGTTATTAGAGTTCCCCGGTTGTGCGATGGTTATTTCACATGACCGTTGGTTCCTTGACCGTATCGCTACCCATATTCTGGATTACCGAGACGAAGGTAAAGTGAGTTTCTATGAAGGTAACTATACTGAGTATTCAACTTGGTTAAAAGATAGCTTAGGCACCGATGTAGTAGAACCGCATCGATTAAAATATAAGCGGTTAAATAAGTAATCTCAGCTAAGGATAATAAAAGGCTATCAAACAGGCCTTTGCCCCGCTAACGATGTTACACAATAAAGCAGAGCCTAAGCGCTCTGCTTTATTGTATTTGAGCGTATTGAATGATTATGCTCAGATTAAACGATAAAAATATCAACCTACAGCAACATTTTGTCAATTCATTATGAGCAATACACCATAATCTGTTTATAAAGCGAAAAATAACTTCCGTATTATAAATTACCAAGCTGTTTTTACTTTTTACTGATTAAATTCAGTTTATTACCGAGTTTTAACGATTTCAGTTTGTAAGCCAGTTTAACGGTGATATCAGTGAGATACGGTTCAATTTACCGTGTTTTATTGTACCAACTCATTTTCGGCACTCGAAGTCATTACCGCGGCAGAAAAACAGAGCCTCAATAAAATTGAACATCAATACGATATCGATATCCTGCTCATCACGCTTAACGACAATTTTTCACCGTTTAATAGAAAAGTCGATGACATTGACGTGCGGAAAAAAGCAATTATTTTAGAACGACAACGATATAACGAATTCATTGCACTATTACCTAAGGTTATTCGCACTAATACGGCGATAGCCGAAACCGATAAAAAAATTGAAAAATCTGTTTCTTTAATCGATGAATTAACTCAAAAACCACAACAAGACGGCAAACATCTTGAAACTGAAAAAGTAGTCATATTAACTGAATATGAGGCGATAAATAAAAAACGTGCCACTAAAAGTCAGCCATTAGTTAACTCAAAAAAGATATTACTAATCATTTAATTACCGATTTATCGAAATCAAGTCGCACACAGCCAGTCGTTTAAATAGTTCGATTCAGTGTTCAACATACCTCTCTATCGCAGATTGATTGAAAGAGTCCAAAAGCAGCATTTTATCCAATACCGCTAATGATCTTTACCGCAGCTGGCAGTGAAAACCGTATTGCGGTAGCAACTGTGATATTCATGAACTACTCGTAGCTAAAGCTATCGAGTTTCCAAGACAAAAACTAAGTTAATGTCCCTTGTTGTAAGAAAGCTTG
>NZ_JBEOPP010000044.1:0-41770 GCF_040310185.1 Shewanella sp. T24-MNA-CIBAN-0130
TACCTAACAGATTGTTAAATTTGGCAATAATTCACACGCCAATACATTCTTACTGAGCCAAGTGCATAGGCATGTTAAATTAAAACCGAAACTGCTATTGGTGGCTTCTGTTCCACCAATAGATTGAAACACCAAATCGACCGGTGCACCTGCTTCAATACATTCAATGGTGTTGGTCACATGAGTTAGCACACAGCTTTGGGTTGGTATTTGATATTTTTGGATCACGTCATCCATTAATTTCATCAGTTTAATGGCTTGTGCAACGTTGTCTGTAGCAGGGTTGATGCCAATAACGGCGTCGCCATTGCCATACAACAAACCGTCAAGTATCGAAGCTGCGATACCGTTAACATCGTCGGTAGGGTGGTTAGGTTGTAATCGGGTCGATAAGTGGCCGGGTAAGCCAATGGTATTTCTGAACGCGGTGGTAACATGGCATTTTTTAGCCACAAGAATAAGATCTTGATTGCGCATTATTTTACTGACAGCGGCAGCCATTTCTGGGGTTATGCCCATTTTTACTGCGGCTAATACCTGTGGTGTTGCGTAGTCACTTAACAGCCAATTACGAAAATCCCCTACGGTTAAATGGCTAATATAAGCAAATGCCTGAGTATCATGTTCGTCGAAAATTAACCGAGTCACTTCATCTGTTTCATAGGGAATAAGCGCTTCATTGAGGAAGGTTTTCAATGGCACATCTGCAAGTGTCATTTGAGCTACGGCCCGCTCGCGCGCTGATTGTGCAATGACTCCCGCTAAGCGATCGCCCGAACGTTGTGGCGTCGCTTTCGCCATTAACTCGGCCAGACTTTTAAATTGGTATGTTTGGCTACCTAAAATGTAGCGATACGATTGACTCATGAATTGACCTCATACATCACCGAAGTAAAAACCTTGGTACAGGTTTTGCTGTTTGCTAAGTGATAAATTAATTTCATATATCGTTAACAAAGCTTAATTTGTACCAAGTGACTATCAAGTTTTGGCAAAGTCATTTTTTACTAACTATATCAGCAAGGTAAAATATTTTTTATTGCAGATCTTGTGTGGGGATAGCGAATTCATTGCGAAAAGGGGCGACAGATGAAGCACCATATTAATCAGCGCGCACCACAAAAGAGCGTAGTGCACACTAATGACATCGATGAGCAAGCGCATAATTTAACCCAATGGCAGCAAGTATATGATCAGATCAGTAATGGCAGTTTTTACGGTTGTATTGAGGGCCTTGATTATCCAGACGCGCATTTATTCAAAGAATTTACTCAGCGGGCATTAAGGCAGCAGTGTCATATAGCCCCCAATTCTATTTGGTTGGGCATTCCGCGTAGTTCAGCACAAAGTAAAATAAATGGCTTACAAGTGGAGACTCATCAGTTGATGTGTCGAAATAGTGATTGTGATTTTGAGCTCATCACCCCAGAGCAGTTTACGATTTATGGCGTGGTGATTAATCAACACACTTTATACACCATGGCGGATATACAAGGGCTGTCGTTGAAAAACATGTCGACGCGTGGGGCAGAACGAATTGCTTGTAACCCAATATTACTTAATCAAACTCGTTTGATGATTGAAAAAATTATGAATTACAGCGAACTAGGTTTACCCATTGAGTTACAGCAAGACATGTTAAGCACATTAACTCTTAACTTATTAAGCCAACAATCGTCAACACAAACCGTGGCGCCGAGTTATCAACATCGTCTGGCCGTGGTTGAAAAAGTCAAAGCCTTTATTGATGACCATCCGCAACAAGCGGTGACCATAACCCAGCTCTGTGAGCTCACTTTTGTCAGCCGCCGCACCTTACAGTACAGTTTTGAGAGTATTTTAGGCATTAATCCATTGCGTTTTTTACGCTTAACCCGTTTAAATAATGTGCGCCGAGAGCTGAAACAACCAGGGCAAGAGACTCCCATTGCGGTGATTGCGGCTAATTGGGGCTTTTGGCACCCAGGGCAATTCACCAAAGATTACACCCAACTATTTGGTGAAAATCCGTCGCATACCCTTAAACGTTGCATATGAACCTAATCGGTTAGTGAGGCGTATAGCGCTTACTAAGGTGATGAATGGATCATCATCGACTAAGATACATTATTGACAAAACATTAACCGAAGAGGGAACTCACATGCAGCAAAAATTAAACAATGCCATTCCACAACAAGCCTTTGATTGGTATGACTCATATGCTCATGGCGAAATGGATCGTCGCACGTTTATCACTAAGTTGGGGTCACTTGTCGCACTGGGTTATTCGATGACGGTGCTAACATCTGCTTTACTGCCCAATTACGCTCAAGCTGAACAAATTTCATTTAACGATGCCGACATTAAAGCCACTTACGCCCAATTTGATTCACCATTAGGGCATGGCAAAGGCCAAGGGTATTTAGTCGAACCAACACATAAAAGCGGTTTATTGCCGGTTGTGTTAGTGATCCATGAAAACCGCGGCTTAAACCCATACATTAAAGATGTTGCCAGACGTTTAGCAAAAGCGGGCTTTATCGCTTTTGCGCCCGATGCTTTGTTTTCACTGGGTGGATACCCTGGTAACGATGATGAAGGGCGTCAGATGCAAAGCTCGTTAGACAGAAGTAAGATCGAGCAAGACTTTGTTGCCGCAGGACAATTTTTAAAGGCGCATAAACAAAGTAATGGCAAGCTCGGTGCGGTTGGTTTTTGCTTTGGCGGTTATATCGTAAATTTTTTAGCAGCGGTTGACGCTAACTTGATCCAAGCTGGGGTTCCTTTTTACGGCACGCCAGCGGCGAAAGCATTAAGACACAATATTAAGGCACCCTTGTTAATTCAACTTGCTGAGTTAGATGAAAGAGTCAACAATACTTGGCCTGAATATGAACAAGATTTAATAGCCTTTAATGTGCCGTATCAAATGCACATGTATAAAAATGCTAATCATGGATTTCATAATGATTCTACTGGCCGATATGATGAAGTTAACGCTGAGCTTGCGTGGCAACGGACGTTAGCTTTTTTTAATCAACACATCAGTTAATGCCTCATTGCAGATAAGGTCATAAAGGTCAAAAGACTATTATTGTTTTATTGACCTTGATGATAGGATTTCTTATCTGTATATAATAAATAACGTTTAATTATCAAGGCTTTAGTGGTAAATATAAACATTTATTATTGTCTATTATGTAATGGTAATTTTGGTGTTTGATGCTGCAATAATCATTTTGTTTCTAAGCCATTTATTCGCGGGTTCTTTGTCGACATTAACATGCCAATATAAATGGACCCCAATATCGGGTAATGCCACCGGCATTGGGTGAATGGCAATATCGAGCATCTGACTGTACATTGCGGCGGCAGTTTTCGGCAACGTCAGTAACATATCGTTATTTAAGATCACTCTACACGCAGATAGGGCATGCTGACAGCGTAATGATATTTTACGGTGTAAGCCTATGCGAGAGAGCTCAAAGTCTTCCAATCCCGGGCCGATCGATCTAGACGACACTAATATATGTTCGAGGTGCAAGTATGTTTTTAAATCGAGTTTTTCAGCAATAGCGGGGTGGTTCTTACGTGAAATAACAACCAGTTGGTCTACTTCTAATTGCGTATGTAAAATATTATTGCTGACAGGGATCAAGGTATCAATGGCCAAATCAATGTCACCACTGGCTAATTTATTTTCCAGTTCCGTTCGTCTTACCCTTTTATTACTGCGTAAATTTATTGCCGGTGATTCTAGCGATAAGCTTTGTTGCAGTATCGGTAAATAGTAGGGTTCTAAAGAACCATGTAATGACAGTGAAAAGCTTTTTCGTGAGGTTAATGGTTCAAATTGTCTTGATTGTACTAAGCAAACTTGCAATTGATGTAATGCTTCTCGAACATCATCAATGACGTTTTTAGCCACAGGGGTTGGCCTCATTTCATTGCCTTGTCTGATGAACAATGCATCGTCAAAATGGGTACGCAATTTTCCTAATGAATGGCTCACCGCAGGTTGCGATAAATTTAATACCGAAGCCGCTTTAGTGATATTTCCTTCGCAATATATTGCATCGAAAACCACAAACAAATTCAAATCAATTTTCATGCTCACTCCTGTGATCTCATGATGAATGTTGAGACCACCTCAATCCATTCGCACTATTAAAATTATAAATAGTAGGGTATTAGAACTATTCATTTGTTCAATTTAGATGTTGGCATTAGCATAGTCAAGTAGATTCGACATAGGGCAAAATTATGTTGAGAAGAGAGTTATATGCATTCAATACATGTGCGGATGTGGCTACTTAGCTTGTAAGTGTTAAATTTAAAACTCATTTAAACAGTGAGTTATCTTTATTTAGAATTGAATCATCATTTTTATTACGTTAGAGGCGCCATATGGCAGCAATTTATTTGATTCGACACGGGCAAGCCTCTTTTGGTAGTACTGATTACGATCAATTATCAGACAAAGGTAGCCAACAAGCGACCTTACTAGGTGAATATTGGCGTTCAAGAGTGGCCCCCAGCAAGTTTTATTGTGGTGATTTATTGCGTCACGGCCAAACATTAACCAACTTTGTCAATAGCTATCAAGGGCCAACAACACCGATGGTTATCCACTCGGGTTTCAACGAATTTGATCATGTCGACATTTTGCAGAAATACAATGTTCAGTGGCAAAACTTCGCCCAAATGAGTCAAGAAATTAATCAACAAAACCAGCCAAACAAAGCGCTGCAAAAAGAGTTTTATCAAGCACTCCATCGCTGGATATCGGGCGACAAAGATGATGAATATAAAGAAAGTTGGCCACAGTTTCAGGCGCGCTGTATCCGAGCACTGCAAAATATCATTGAACAAGAACTCGCCAGAAAACGTGAGTTTAGTGCCGTAGTAAGTGGCACTAAAAAATCAAAAGACATTTTAGTGTTTACTTCAGGCGGTACGATTTCAGTCATCATTCAACACATATTGAAATTAACCGATCAACAAACATTAGCGATTAATCAACAGACCAGAAATACCAGTGTGACTAAACTGTTGTTTTCAGAAAACATGCTGAGTGTGGATTATTTCAATAACTATAGTCATTTAGAGCAGGCGGGCGATGATTGGATAACCTTTAAGTAATGTTGAATACAGATTAGGGTCATATCCAGTTGCGGTCTGAAAATATGCGACTTAACTAATTAACTTAGTACAACAATTAACCCAATAATAATAAGGAAATAACATGAATAATGGCAATCTATTTGATTTAACAGGGAAAGTCGCTTTAGTCACTGGGGCAAGTCGTGGTATTGGGGAAAGTGTTGCCAAAGTATTAGCTCAGTATGGTGCGCATGTGATTGTATCAAGTCGAAAAGTTGAAGCCTGCCAAGCTGTCGTTGATGAAATTGTAAAAGCAGGCGGCAGTGCACAGGCCATAGCGTGTCATATTGGCGAATTAGAACAAATTGATGCCATTTTTGATGCCATAACTGAACAACATGGCAAGCTGGATATTTTAGTTAATAACGCCGCCGCCAATCCGTATTTTGGTCATATCATCGATACCGATTTAATCGCCTTTCAAAAAACCGTCGACGTTAATATTCGTGGTTATTTCTTCATGTCGACCAGAGGCGCAAAATTAATGAAAGATAGTGGCGGCGGCTCAATCATTAATGTGGCTTCTGTTAATGGTGTTATCCCTGGCGATTTTCAAGGTATTTATTCCATCACTAAAGCTGCTGTGATTTCGATGACTCAAGCTTTTGCTAAAGAATGTGCCCAATTTAACATCCGTGTAAATGCATTATTGCCCGGTGGAACAGACACCAAGTTTGCATCAGCCTTAGTTGATAACCCGGCAATTCTTAAACAAATGATGTACCACGTGCCAATGAAACGTGTTGCACAACCTGATGAAATGGCCGGCACAGTATTATATTTAGCGTCAAATGCATCCAGCTATACCACGGGTACCGCCATTAATGTTGATGGTGGTTATTTGATTGGTTAATCGGTCAACGGATAAAGCTAACTAAAGCTAATTAAAGCTAACTAAATCAATAGTTAATAAGCAGAATAAAATAATAGCTAATCTAATAATAACAACAACAAAAGAATGAATCAAAAGCTAGGGAAGCATCATGAATAGCGATAAAAACACCAGTGTTAATAAATTATTTGAACCCTTTATCACTAAATCGTTGTCATTAAAAAATAAAACCGTAATGGCACCGATGACGCGGGCATTTTCGCCAAATTATATCCCCAATGATGAGGTTGCGGCCTATTACCGTCGACGCGCTGAAGGTGATGTTGGATTAATTATCACTGAAGGGACCTTTATTTCCCATAAAGGTGCTAATGGTTACGAGAATGTGCCTGCTATTTATGGTGACCAAGCCTTAGCGGGTTGGAAACATGTTGTTGATGAAGTGCATGCAGCCGGTGGCAAAATTGCACCACAACTTTGGCATGTGGGTTCAGTGAGGAAAGTCGGCATCGGCCCAGACAAAGAAGCGCCAGCGTATAGCCCTTCAGGTTTGTACAAGCCTGGTGCTAAAAATGGTGTCGCGATGACGCAATACGATATTAATGAGGTTGTCGCTTCATTTGCCCAAGCTGCACTTGATGCCAAAAATATTGGTTTTGACGCCATTGAAGTTCACGGCGCCCATGGTTATTTGGTCGATCAGTTTTTTTGGGAAGGGACAAATCAACGAGAAGATCACTATGGTGGCTCGTTAGAGAATCGTACCCGCTTTGGGGTTGAAATTGTCAAAGCAATCCGCGCAGCCGTGGGTGACGACTTTACCATTATCTTCCGTTTTTCACAGTGGAAACAACAAGATTACAGCGCCAAGCTTTGTCAAACACCTGCAGAGTTATGTACTTTCTTAGGCTTATTAAGTGATGCTGGCGTTGACGTTTTTCACGCCAGCACGCGTCGTTTTTGGATAGCCGAATTTGAAGGTTCTGACCTTGGTCTTGCCGGTTGGACTAAAAAACTCACCAACAAGCCGGTGATCACTGTCGGTAATGTGGGCTTAGATGCTGATTTTATTGGAGAGGGTAATGCTGATTTATCAGGCACGTCGAATCCTACCGGTATTGACGAGTTATTAGTCCGTTTAAACAATGACGAATTTGATTTAGTGGGTATTGGCCGTGCGTTATTAGTTGATCCGCAGTGGGTTAATAAAATTAAGAACCATGCCATTAATGAGATCAAACCTTTTAATAAAAAGTCATTAATGTCTCTTAGTTAGAGTCAGTTGACTTAATGTCTTAAACACAAAGTGTCAGTCAAACTCCAGCACGAGTTAACGCCGTAATGACATCTTATAAGGATAGAAAATGAATTTTGAATACAGTGAAAAAGTTCAAGCGTTAATCAAACGAGTCAACGACTTTATGGATTTGCATGTATTTCCTGTAGAGGAAGAAATGCATAAACAAGTACAACTCGAGCCATGGTCAACGCCACCGTTAATGGAACAACTTAAAGCCAAAGCGAAAGCAGAAGGCTTATGGAATTTATTTTTACCGGTCGCGTACGGCAAATACAGTGCTGGTTTAACTAATTTAGAATATGCCCCCCTTGCTGAAATTATGGGTAAAGTGATGTGGGCGCCAGAAGTGTTTAACTGCGCGGCACCTGATACGGGCAATATGGAAGTATTAGCTAAATACGGTAACGAGGCGCAGAAAAAGCAATGGTTAGAGCCGTTGCTTGACGGCAAAATACGTTCAGCGTTTGCAATGACCGAACCTGACGTCGCCTCAAGTGATGCCACTAATATCGAATTACGCATTGAACGTGATGGTGATGAATATGTCATTAATGGTCGCAAATTTTACATTAGTGGTGCGTGTCGCAAACAATGCGAAATTATGATTGTGATGGGCAAAACGGATCCTGGAAACAGCAACCGTTATATACAGCAATCACAAGTGCTTGTGCCGATGAACGCCCCTGGTGTGACCTTGGTTAGACCGATGAAAGTGTTCGGTTATGACGATTCTCCAGAAGGGCACGGCGATGTTATTTTTGACAATGTGCGGGTACCTGTTGAAAACATTATTGCGGGTGAAGGTAAAGGCTTTGAAATTGCTCAAGGTCGTCTTGGGCCTGGGCGTATACATCACTGCATGCGTTCAGTCGGAGTCGCGCAACGTGCGCTAGATTTAATGTGTCAACGGGTTAGCCAGCGCATTGTGTTTGGTCAGCCGATGATCAAACAACAATCGGTACGTGAAGATATTGCTAAGTCGGCTTGCCAAATTGAACAAGCGCGTTTAATGACATTAAAAGCGGCGCAAAAAATGGACACCGAAGGTAATAAAGCCGCCAAAGAGTTAATTGCGATGATTAAAATTGTCGCCCCAAGTATGTCACTTGATGTGATAGACCGCGCCATTCAATGCCATGGCGCAGTGGGCGTGAGTCAAGATACCTTCTTAGCGCATGCATGGGCTGGGCAGCGTACTTTGCGTTTAGCCGATGGTCCTGATCAAGTGCATATGATGCAACTTGGGCGTGATTTAGTTAAAAAAATAGCTAACTAGTATTAAGGCCTGTTGATCTTTCAGGATCAGTTTTGCAGCAGGTTGGAACTTATTTCAACCTGCTGTTTATAATGTTGATAGCTCATACTGGCCACTTAAATTACACAAAAAAGAGTATTGCTAAATGGCACAAGAATCTCCCGTTAATAATGAACAGCTTACTGCTTATCTAGAAGCCCATGTTGATGGCTTTAGAGGGCCAATCACCCTTGAGAAATTTGCCGGTGGTCAATCAAACCCAACGTTTAAAGTCACCTCAGCATCGGGTGTGTATGTGCTTCGCCGCCAACCGTCGGGGAAATTATTAAAGTCAGCTCATGCTGTAGATCGTGAATATCGTGTATTAAATGCCTTAAAAGACAGCAACGTGCCGGTTGCAAAAGTATTTCACCTGTGTGAAGACAGCAGCATTATCGGTTCAATGTTTTATCTGATGCAATTTTGTGATGGCACAGTTTATTGGAGCGCATCATTAGCTGAGATTGACACCAATGAGCAACGCTCAGCCATGTATGACGCAATGAATAAAGTACTGGTTGCTTTGCACAGTGTTGATGTAGATGCGGTTGGATTATCCGATTACGGCAAAGCAGGTAACTACTTTGAGCGTCAACTCACGCGCTGGACATCACAATACCGTGTGACAGAACTGAAAAAAATTGCCGCGATGGATGAACTGAGCCAATGGCTTGAACAACATGTACCGGAAGATGATGGCCGTGTTTGTTTAGTCCATGGCGATTTTCGCTTAGACAATATGATGTTTGCTAAAGATAGCCCCGATATTATCGCATTACTGGATTGGGAACTATCGACACTAGGTCATCCATTTGCTGATTTAGCGTATCAATGTATGCAGTTACGTATGCCAGCAGGTATGGGCAGTATTGACGGTTTACAAGATATTGACCGCGCCAGCTTAGGCATCCCAACAGAAGCGGAATATGTCGCTCTGTATTGCCAACGAATGGGAATAGTGCACATTGAAAACTGGGTGTTTTATTTGGCTTTTAGTTTCTTCCGTTTAGCGGCTATCGCCCAAGGAGTGGCTAAACGTGCCACCGAAGGCAACGCGTCTAATGAACATGCCAATAAAGTGGGCTCGTTTGTCGAACCACTGGCAAAAATGGCCTTAGAGGTCATTGCTAAAGAGATAAAGAGAGTTACTCAATAAACAAAACAAAACAAAAATCAACATAGAAAAGACCATCAATTACAGGAGTTACTCGCATGGATCCATTATTAGACTTTACCGGTAAGGTTGCCGTTATTACTGGCGCGGCTCAAGGTTTTGGTAAGTTACTGGCTGAAGAGTTAGCCAAACGTGGCGCTAAATTAGTGATTAGCGACATTAACGAAGCGGGTGTAAACAAGGTAGCGGACGATATTGCCTCTAGTGGTGCCGACGTGATCGCGATGAAATGTGATGTGTCTAAAGATGCGTCATGCAAAGCCATGGTTGAGACTGCGATTAAACATTTTGGTCGAGTTGATATTGGGGTTAACAATGCCGGTATTGCCCATGAGTTTAAGCCGTTTCATGAGATTGATGAATCTATTATGGACAGCCAGTTTGCTGTCAATGTGAAAGGTGTCCAATTTGGCATGCGTCATCAAATACAGCAAATGCTCAAACAAGGCCAGGGAGCCATTCTCAATGTTAGTTCGATGGCGGGTCTAGGTGGCGCAGCTCGAGGCAGCGCTTATTCTATGGCTAAACACGCTGTGATTGGCTTAACCAAAACAGGCGCTGTGGAGTACGGTCGCGACAATATTCGTATTAATGCAATTTGCCCATTTTTTACTCTTACCCCTATGGTCACCAATTTTGCTGACGAAGAAAAACAAAAGAAAATGGCCCGTGGAGCTCCAATGAACCGCCTGGGTGAACCTAAAGAAATCGTTGCTGTGATGCTGATGATGTTGTCACCTGCAAATACCTATATGACGGGCCAATGTATTGCGGTAGATGGTGGCGTGTCAGCGTTTTAACCTTGCCTGCGGGCATCATACTGCCATCAAAGTAACCTGCTCAGTGATTTGCTCAGTTACTTAGTTATAAAACAAGATAAGAAGAGAAAATTATGCCTGCAACGTTAATGAATCAACGTGATCTTGAATTTATGCTTTACGAACTGTTTGATAGTGAAGCATTAACCAGCAGAGAGCGTTATCAAGATCATGACCGCCAAACCTTTAATGAAGTGGTTAATACCGCCAAAACGATTGCAGAAAAATATTTTCTTCCGATCCGTCGCAAATTGGATATTGAACAACCCACTTTTGATGGTAAAAAAGTGCATATCATCCCTGAGCTTAAAACAGCCATCGACGCGGTAAACGAGTCTGGGATTGGTGCTGCAACTGCAGATTATGATTTAGGAGGCATGCAACTGCCACCTATTATTGCCAGTGCCGCGGGTTCGTATCTTAGCGTCGCCGGTGGCGTAGGCATGGGCTATAACATGTTGACCACGGCTAATGCCAATTTACTCCAAGCCCACGGCAGTGCTGAGCTGATTGAAACCTGGGTGAAACCGATGCGAGAAGGTCGGTTTATGGGCACCATGGCCATGACTGAACCTGGCAGTGGTTCCGCTTTAGGCGATTTAACCACAAAAGCGGTAAAAGCTGAGAATGGCACCTATCGCATTAGCGGCAGTAAAATCTATATTTCAGGCGGCGATCATGATTTAAGCGAGAACATTGTCCATTTAGTCCTTGCCAGAATTCAGGGTGCTCCCAAAGGTGTTAAAGGGATTTCGTTATTTGTTGTGCCTAAGTTTTTGCTTAATGATGATGGGTCGCTGGGCGATGACAATGAAGTGGCGCTGGCAGGCTTGTTTCATAAAATGGGTGGCCGAGCACAAACGTCTACAGCACTGAGTTTTGGTGAGAAAAATGGAGCAATTGGCTATTTAGTCGGTGAAGAACACTGTGGTTTAAAATACATGTTCCACATGATGAACGAAGCCCGCATTATGGTCGGCACCAGTGGCGCAGTGCTCGCGGTTGCCGGATATCAATATTCAGTGGACTACGCTAAAAACCGTCCTCAAGGTCGATTACCATCGTGTAAAGATCCACAATCTCCTATGGTAAACATCATTGAACATGCGGATGTAAAACGTATGCTATTAGCCCAAAAATCCTATGCAGAAGGGGCAATGGCTCTAGTGCTGTACGGTACTCAATTAAGTGATGATTCACATACCTCAGCCACAGCCGAGCAACGCCAATATGCACATACATTGTTGGACTTTTTAACGCCCATCATTAAAACATGGCCATCAGAATATGGCCCCAAAGCGAACTCCCTTGCGATTCAAGTCATGGGCGGCCATGGTTATATAAACGAGCATCCGGTTGAAATGTTCTATCGTGATAATCGCTTAAACCCTATTCATGAAGGCACTACCGGGATCCAATCATTAGATTTGATCACTCGTAAAGTGCCGATGAATAACATGCAAGGCTATAAGGCTACGTTAGCTGAAATGGTTAAAACGATTGAATACGCAAAACAATACCCAAGCTTAAACGAGTTTTCTTCACAATTAAGCCAAGCGCTTGATACGTTAAGTGTGACAACGCAAGCGGTGTTAAGCGCGATGTCGACTAAAAATATTGATTTAGCCTTAGCAAATTCAGTCAAATACTTAGAGTTATTTGGTCACGTGATTATTGCTTGGTTATGGCTTAAGCAAAGTATTGTTGCGACTAAAGCGATAGCCGAACAACCGCACCAAGCCGATATGCATTTTTATCAAGGCAAATTGCAGGCTTGTCAGTATTTTTATCGATTTGAATTGCCTGAAATTAGCGTATGGTCAAATTTACTGATCAATACTGACAGCACCAGCTTTGATATGCAGCCTGACTGGTTTTAATTTAGGTTTTAATTTAGGTTTTAATTTGATGTCTAATTAATGCGATACGACTGCAGATTTATGCCATTAATGCGCAGTGGCGTTTTATAAAATCGAGTTTACAAAAAACATTACCGCGCCATGGGTAATGTTTTTTTGTTTGTGACTTGCTCATTTTATTTTGTCACGTTTGCATCCTCTACATCACCAAGCTATTCATCCTGTGAATAGCTTGGTATTAAAACTATTCATTTGTTTAATTTACCTACCCCAACTAGCATGAGATATCGCTTAAATTTTATTCATGGATTGTACCGCGAAAGTACAAAAGGAAAGGGAATAATGCCGACAGTAATTAATCGAAATGACATTGCCAACTATATTGGCTATCAAGCTGAGCCAACAGGTTGGCACCAAATTACCCAAGAGCAAATTAATCAATTTGCTGACTGCACTCTGGATCATCAATTTATTCACGTAGATGTTGAGAAAGCCAAAGCAACCCCTTTTGGTTCAACCATCGCCCACGGTTTTTTATCGTTATCTATGCTGTCGCATTTTGCTGAAAATTTTAGCGTCATTATCGATGGCTTCTATATGGGGCTAAATGCCGGTTTCGATAAAGTACGATTTTTGCAACCTGTTACCGTCAATAGCCGCATTAGAGCGCATGCTAAAACCCTTTCAATAGCAGAAAAAAAACCAGGGCAATTTAGACTATCGACCGAAGTGACCATTGAAATAGAAGGCTGCGATACACCGGCATTGGTTGCCGAGTGGATATCGGTGCAAATGGTTAAATAGTGATGCTTTAGAAGTGATGCTTTAAAAATGATGCTTTAAAAATGATGCTTCTAAAATGATGGTTAAGTAAAAGTCTGACGCATAAAATAAACAATAATAATAAACAGTTAAGGTAAAAAAATGACAATTAGTTTTGCAGGAAAAGTGGCTATTGTAACGGGTGCCGGTAACGGTTTAGGCCGCTCACATGCATTGGAATTGGCCAGACGCGGTGCCAAAGTAGTGGTTAACGACTTAGGCGGTGCTCGTGATGGCAGCGGCGCATCTTCAGCGGCGTCACAAGAAGTGGTGCAGTTAATTGAAGAGATGGGCGGCGAAGCGATTAGCCATGGTGCTAACGTAGCCAATTTTGACGAAGTACAAGACATGGTGCAACAAACCATGGATAAATGGGGTCGAGTCGACATTCTGATTAACAACGCCGGTATTTTGCGGGATAAGTCTTTTTCAAAAATGACTTTAGATGACTTTAAATTGGTCATGGACGTGCATGTTATGGGGTCTGTTAACTGCACCAAAGCGGTGTGGGAAATCATGAAACAACAAAACTACGGCCGTATCGTGATGACAACGTCATCGAGTGGCATGTACGGTAACTTTGGTCAGGCAAATTACGGAGCCGCTAAAATGGCCGTCATTGGGCTCATGAATACCTTAGTGCTTGAAGGTGCAAAAAATAATATCAACATCAATGCACTTGCGCCAACGGCTGGTACACGGATGACTGAAGATTTAATGCCAGAAGAAATAGTTAAGGCGTTTTCCCCCGAAGCGGTAACGGCAGGCATGCTGACCTTGTGCGATGAAGACGCGCCAAATCGGTTTATTTTATGTGCCGGAGCCGGTGGCTATTCAAGTGCCTCTATCTTTGAAACAGAAGGCTGTTTTATTCCTAAAACATCGCAAAACCCAGAAACCGTGCGTCAAAACTGGGCGTTACTCACGGCTCAAGAGAATCAACAATCGTTACTGTCGGGTGCCAAGCAAGGTGAGAAGTTTGTAATGAAGGCAATGGCGTTCATGAAGTCTCAACAGCAGTCTCAACAGCAATAGCCTAGTGCGGCAATCATTACGCGAGTCATGACTTGAATAATCATGGCAAATAACAGCACCAAGTCCGTTCGAACGATAAACAACAACTATAAAAAGACAGGAATTATCATGAGAGAAGCCGTCATTGTATCAGCCGCCCGAACACCTATAGGTAAAGCCTATCGCGGTGCATTTAACGATTTATCCGCCCCGACGTTAGCGGCCGTTGCGGTAAACGCCGCAATAGAGAGAGCGGGTATTGACCCTCATGACATTGAAGATTGTATTTTTGGTGCTGCGTTAACTCAAGGCAACCAAGGAATGAACTTTGGTCGTCAAGTGGCCATGGCGGCACAATTACCGGTATCTGTGCCGGGCATGACTGTCGATCGTCAATGTTCTTCAGGGTTAATGTCTATTGCTATCGCAGCCAACCATATCGTTGTTGATGGTGCCCAAATTGTTGTCGCCGGTGGTTGTGACTCAATCAGCTTAGTACAAAACGATAAAATGAATATGCATCGTGCGGTTGATCCCAGCATAAAAGCTTACCAACCAGCCATTTATATGCCGATGCTTGATACTGCCGAAGTGGTTGCTGAACGATATGGTATTTCTCGTGAAGCACAAGATGCCTACGCTTTAACATCTCAACTACGCACCGCAGCGGCGCAAACTGAAGGCCGATTTGATGATGAAATTGTGCCTGTTACTTGCACTAAGCTGGTAATGGACAAAGCCAGCGGTGAAATGAGTAAGCAACAAGTCACCTTAACCAAGGATGAAGGTAATCGCCCGTCTACCGATCTACAAGGTTTGGCGAGCTTAAAAGCGGTCAAAGAATCCGGCTCGATTACCGGCGGTAATGCGTCGCAACTCTCTGATGGTGCTGCGGCTGTGGTAGTCATGGAGCGTGAATTAGCAGAGCAACGTGGGTTGAGTCCTTTAGGGGCGTATCGGGGCATGGTAGTTGTGGGCTGTGAACCTGATGAAATGGGCATAGGCCCAATTTATGCGATTCCAAAATTACTTGAGCGCCATGGTCTCACAATTGACGATATTGGTTTATGGGAAATCAATGAAGCGTTTGCTGTTCAAGTGATTTATTGTGCTGAAAAGCTCGGTATTCCAGCCGATCGTTTAAATGTTGATGGCGGCGCAATCTCCATTGGCCATCCTTATGGCATGAGCGGCACTCGCATGGTAATGCATGCGCTAATTGAAGGTAAACGTCGTGGGGTTAAATACGTGGTGATCAGTATGTGTATTGGCGGTGGTCAGGGAGCCGCGGGCTTATTTGAAGTGTTATAAGTCTGGCTCAATGTTAGGTTGATAAAAAGTTAATGAAACGTTAATGTCTGGTTAAGTTAATTTTTGCATCATACAAAATAATAATAAACATGGCTGCTAGAGTATTTGCTAGCCGCTAATAACGTAACATTTGGGGAAAAATATTATGGAAAAGATTTGGCTTGAGAAGAGTTATCCGCCAGGGGTTGAGTTTGAAATAGATCCTGATAAATATAATTCTTTGGCAGATTTATTCTTAATTTATACCAAGTTGTATGCCAATAATACTGCGTTCATTAATATGGATGTCAGCATTACTTATCAGCAACTTGAACAACAAGCGACGGATTTTGCTGCTTACTTACAGCAAGATTTAGGCTTAGTTAAGGGTGATAAATTTGCCATCATGATCCCCAATACACTGCAATATCCCATTGCACTATTTGGCGCACTGATTGCGGGTCTGACGGTGGTTAACGTTAATCCACTGTATACCGCCCGCGAGTTAGAACATCAATTAAAAGACTCTGGCACTAAAGGGATCCTTATTCTTGAAAACTTTGCTCATGTATTACAGTCTGTTATTAATAAAACCGATGTAAAGCATGTGATCCTCACAGGCGTAGGTGACAGGTTAGGTATGATTAAAGGCGCACTCGTCAACGGCGCAATTAAGCATGTAAAAAAACTAGTCCCAGCGTTTGATTTGCCCAATGCCATTAAATTTAATGACGCAATGGCCAAAGGCAGTAAACTTAATTTGACGCCAGTTGAGGTTGTGGGTGCTGATTTGGCCTTTTTACAATATACCGGTGGTACCACAGGCCCATCAAAAGGCGCCATGCTGACTCATCGCAACATGGTGGCCAACATAGAACAGTCCAATGCGGTTACAAAAAATGTCTTCGAAATAAACAAAGAAATTATGATAACCGCTTTGCCGCTTTATCATATCTATGCGTTAACTTCTAATTGTTTGGCCTTTTTACCATTTGGCGGCACTAATCTATTAATCACCAATCCAAGAGATATGGCAGGTTTTGTTAAAGAGCTGGCTAAATATCGCTTTACCGTTATTACTGGGGTAAATACCTTATTTAATGGGCTACTAAATACCCCTGGATTCGACAAACTTGATTTTAGTGCCTTAAAAATGGGGCTTGGTGGTGGAATGGCTGTGCAACGTCCGGTTGCAGAGCTTTGGGAAAAAGTCACTAACAGTCGACTTTTAGAAGGATATGGATTAACCGAATGTGCGCCCTTAGTGACATTAAGTCCTTATAACCAAAAAAGTTTCAATGGCTCTATTGGTTTGCCTGCATCATCAACGGATATTCGTTTAGTCGGGGCTGATGGTGAAGACGTGGCATTGGGCGAGCCGGGCGAAATGTGGGTTAAAGGTCCACAAGTGATGAAAGGCTATTACAATCGCCAAAAAGCCACCGATGAAGTCTTAATCGATGGTTGGTTAGCGACAGGTGATATCGCCACCATGGATGAAAATGGTTTTTTCAAAATTGTTGATCGAAAGAAAGATATGATCAATGTTTCAGGTTTTAATGTATTTCCAAACGAAATCGAAGAAGTACTGGTGATGCATGAAGGGGTACTTGAAGCTGCCGCTGTGGGGGTGTCGTGCGATATCACTGGTGAGCGAGTCAAAGTGTACATTGTTCGAAAAGACCCAACGCTTACCGAGCAAGATATACTCGATCATTGTAATAAAATGCTCACCAATTATAAGCGACCTAAAGTAGTTGAATTTATGAATGAATTGCCCAAAAGTAATGTGGGTAAAGTGTTACGCAAAGATCTTCGTAATAAGGCGTAAGCTTCATCGATGCTACTTTTTAGAGACTAATGTTTTAATAACAACTGTCTAATCATTAACCTAGATGCTTTAGTGTCGAAGTTTAGTATTGAAGTTTTAGTCTCGAAACTTTAGTCTCGAAACTTTAAGTCCCGAAGCTTTAGTCTCGAAACTTAACTGTCGGCATTTATTGCCGACAGTTTAACAATAAGAGCCATATGTTAGAAATATATGCTGGTGAAACGGCCTTAAAAAAGATCCAGCAAGATGGATTTTCCCCTGAGTTATTTAGCGCTTTCCTTGGTGCAAGCGGTGGGCCCAAATGGTTTACCTTACTGGGATTAGATAAATATATCTTTGGGGAGTTTTTCAAAGGCAGACAACAGCCGTTAAATCTCATTGGCTCAAGTGCCGGTGCGTTTCGCGCCGCGTGCTTTGCGCAAAAAGACCCCGTAGCGGCAATAGAGCGTTTAGCTAAACACTACAGTGAAACCGTGTACTCGGATAATACTAAACCCAAAGCGGCAGAAATTACCGCTAAAGCCATTGAATTGCTTGATGAGCTCTTTGGTGACAACGGCGCAGCTGAAATTATTAATAATAACGTCTTTAAAGCCCATTTTATTGTGGCTAAATGCAATGGTTTCGTAGCATCAGAAAACAAGTTCACACTAGGGGCTGGGTTGGTTAACAGCGTAATTAGAAATACCTTGAGTCGCTCGTTACTAAATAGTCAATATGAACGATATATATTTCAGCATAATCAAAGTGATTTAGTTCTCCACGATCCGGATAACATCCCAACTACCGCGGTGGCTTTTAGTCAACACAATATCAAAGCTGCGCTACTGGCGTCAGGTTCTATTCCTATGGTGATGCAAGGCATAAAAGATATTGTTGATTGTCCACCCGGCATGTATCGAGATGGCGGCATTATCGATTATCATTTTGATTTCAATATTCAAAATCAAGGCTTAATCCTTTACCCTCATTTTAGCTCGACATTAAAAGCGGGCTGGTTCGATAAAAAGCTGTCCCGCAACGTCAGGCTAGAACACTACGATAAAACCGTATTGCTTTGTCCTTCTGCTGAATTTGTTGAATCTTTGCCCTATAAAAAAATTCCTGACCGTAGTGATTTTATCGACATGAAACCCGCTCAGCGCATCCAGTATTGGCAACAGGTTTTCGTTGAAAGTGAAAAGCTTGCCCAGCACTTTAAACACTTTTATCAAACCCAAAATATCAGCAGCATAAAAAGTATTAAGCAACTCATTAGGTAATAACAGCAAAATGACACAAGTATCTCACCAGGATGACGATATCCATTAACCACGGTCTCAATAAACCAAAGTATCGCGCAGTCACATGCAGCATTAATATACCAACAAAGAGAGCAAAAATATGAGCACATATAAAGCCATTAACTTAATCGCCCGTCCTCAAGGTGGCCCCATCGGCCCTGAATTATTTGAAGTGGTTGAAAAGCCAATGCCTAAAGTGGCTGACGGACAATTTTTGGTCAAACAAAACTGCATGTCACTTGATCCTGCGATGTTTGGTTGGATGAGCGCTGATACCGAAAGTTACATTCCGCCAGTTGCGTTAGGTGAGGTGATGCGCAGTTCTGGCATTGGTGAAATTGTAGAGAGTAACCATCCTGGCTTTAAGGTCGGCGACCGAGTGATGGGCATGATGGGTTGGCAACAATATTTTTTAAGTAACGGCGCGGGGTTAAATAAAGTGACTGCGCCATTACCAGATGAAGCTATTTTATCGGTTTTTGCTTTGCCGGGGTTAACGGCGACGCAAGGACTCTTTAACGTAGGTAAACCACAAAAAGGCGAAACCATCGTAGTTTCTGGCGCAGCAGGATCGGTTGGTTCTATTGTGGGACAGTTGGCTAAAGCGGATGGCCTCAGGGTTATCGGTGTTGTCGGTAGTGATGAAAAAGCCGATTGGATTGTTAACGAATTAGGTTTTGATGGTGCGATTAATTACAAGACCGATGATTTAGCCGCAAAATTGGCCGAATTAACCCCCGACGGCGTTGATGTGTATTTTGAAAATACCGGCGGCCCGATCCAGCACCATGTGTTTGCCAAAATGAATGCCCATGGCCGCATTGTGGTGTGTGGCATGATTGCCGATTACCCGAAAGCCGTGCCAGATTTAGCACCAAGCTGGATCCAAGTGATTAAAAAACGCCTCATTATACAAGGCTTCACTATGCCTGATCATTTTGGTGACGTGCCAGCGCTATTAGAAAAACTGACACCTTACGTCATGAAAGGACAAATTAAACATCGCGCCCATGTGTTAAATGGTCTTGAGTCGGCTATCACCGGCTTAAACTTGTTTTTTACCGGTGATAATAAAGGCAAGTTAATCGTTAAATTATAATTTTTATCATGATAATTTTATAAAAATATTGTTTATCAATAATTTATAACGGCCACAACTAAATTAATCAATGTTGTTAATTGGGTTGTGTTTATGACAGGTTTACTATTCCAAGTCAGGCGATAAATATGAGCGAAATTAACACCCATTATCGAAATTGCAATATTTGTGAAGCCATGTGTGGCTTGGAAATTACCTATCAAGATAACCAAATCTTATCAATTAAAGGCGATCAACTAGACCCCTTTAGTCAAGGTTATAACTGCCCAAAAGCCTTAGCCTTAGAAGATTTTTATACTGACAAAGATCGCTTAAAAACGCCTATTAGGCGAACCGCAACAGGTTGGGAAGATATTAGCTGGGATGAAGCCTTTAGCGAAATAACTGAAAAGTTTAAAGGCATTCAACAGCAGCATGGCAACAATGCGTTGGCGGTTTATTTGGGTAATCCCAATGCCCATAGTCTTGGTAATGCGCTGTTCCTTAAACCATTTATGAAGGCACTTGGCACCATAAACCGTTTCAGCTCTGCCTCTGCCGATCAATTACCTCATCATGTTGCTGCAAACTTTATGTTTGGCGCGGGCATGTTAATTCCGGTGCCCGATATTGATAGAACTGATTTTATGCTGATCATTGGTGGTAATCCTGTGGTATCAAACGGTAGCATGATGACGGCACCTAACGTTATAGGTCGGATGAAAGCCATCCAAAAACGTGGTGGAAAAATTGTCGTTGTTGACCCCCGCAGAACCCGCACAGCCAAAATTGCTGATCAACATCTGTTTATTCGCCCAGAAAAAGATGCGTTATTACTGCTGGCGTTGATCCACTGCGTTTTTGATTCAAATATGGTTAATTTACGTCATTTAGAAACCCAAGTTGATGGGCTAGATGATGTTGAAAGCCTAGCAAAACACTATTCGCCCGAGCTTGTGGCTGAATTTGTCGGCATTAATGCGACGAGTATTCGCACCTTAGCCGCAGACATGCTCGCAGCAGATTCTGCTGTTTGTTATAGCCGCATGGGGGCGTCAACGCAAACATTTGGTGGCTTATGTCTATGGCTAACCAATGTACTCAATATTATTACCGGCAACTTTGACCGTGCCGGTGGCGCTATGTTTCCACAGCCTGCTTTTGATTTACTGCGCAATCATCAACCCGGTCATAAAAGTTCATTTGGCCAACATCAAACGCGAGTACGTAAGCTGCCATTTTTCAATGGTGAATTTCCGGTTGCGACCTTAGCGGAAGAAATACAGACGCCAGGAGAAGGGCAGATAAGAAGCGTGATCACGGTTGCTGGCAATCCGGTACTTTCAGCCCCCAGTGGGCATAAATTAGCCCAAGCTTTTGCAGGCTTAGATTACATGGTCTCGGTTGACATTTATTTAAATGAAACCACCCAATACGCCAACATTATTTTGCCGGGGACTACGGGCGTTGAAAATTCTCATTTCGATATTTTCTTTAATTCATTTTCGGTTAGAAACACAGTTAAATACTCACCGCCATTATTTGATCAACAACCGGATCAACGCAGTGACTGGCAAATACTTAAACAGATTTCTGCCCGGATGCTCAATATTGCGACTGACGACCCGATGCAAAAAATCACTCCAGAAATGCTGTTAGATATGGAACTGAAAAAAGGGCCCTATGGCGAAGAGGGTATGAGCTTACAAAAGCTGATTGATAATCCCCATGGTATTGATATTGGCCCGTTAATGCCGTGTCTTGCTGAGCGGATAAAAACCGCAGACGGCAAGGTCAATTTATTTCCGCAAATCTATCGAGATGATTTACCTCGTTTGGATGCCGTTATGGCACAACCCGCGCGTGATCAAGCTTATCCGTTTGAGTTAATTGGTCGACGATTAGTTAAAAGTCACAATACCTGGACACAAAATTCACAACGACTCATTAAAGGAAAAAATTTATGTACCTTAGAAGTGCATTCACAAGATGCACAAGCGCTTGGGATCAAACAAGGGCAGCTAGTTAATGTCAGTTCAGCGGTAGGTGATATTGTCATTGAAGTCGCAATCACTGATGATATCCAACAAGGTGTGGTCAGTATGCCTCAAGGCTGGGGACACAATCAAAAAGGTACTAACATGTCGGTTGCAGCAACTCAGCCAGGGGTGAGCATTAATGATTTAACAGATGCCAATCGAGTTGATATGCTGACAGGTAATGCGGCATTTAATGGTACGCCGGTTTCCATCAAAGCAGCCTAAAAGGAAGTTGCCTAAAGAAAGTGGTTTAATAATAGAGCTTATGTTGATTAAATGGGGTAGTCCGTTTTTAGTTTTAATCTATTCATTTTCAATTACCGACGATTAACACAAACAAATAGCTTTGAGGCTGGTGCTTATTAATAGCGACAAAGCGACATGAATAAAAAAGGTAAGACCATGTTTAAAAGTACACAAAATTATATTGCATCAAACGAACTTAGCTTGGCGGTAAATGCGGCGATCTCATTAGAAAAACCGTTATTAATTAAGGGCGAGCCCGGTACCGGTAAAACCCAGTTAGCCGAAGAACTAGCCAGTTCACTCAATTGTAAATTGTATCAATGGCATATTAAATCGACCACTAAAGCGCAACAAGGCCTCTATGAATATGATGCAGTATCTCGGTTACGCGACAGTCAGTTAGGTGATGCACGGGTTCATGATATTGGCAACTATATCGTTAAAGGCAAGTTATGGCAGGCGTTTGAAGAAGAGCAAAGACCCATATTGTTGATTGATGAAATCGATAAAGCAGACATCGAATTTCCGAATGATTTGTTGCAAGAGCTTGATAAAATGGAGTTTTATGTTTATGAAACTCAACAAGTGATTAAAGCAAAACAGCGACCAATTATCATCATCACCTCAAATAATGAAAAAGAATTACCCGATGCTTTCTTAAGGCGCTGTTTTTTCCATTACATCAAGTTTCCGACTAAAGCTGAAATGGAAAAAATTATCGATGTGCATCATCCTGATGTTAAACAAGCATTGTTAAAACAAGCATTAGAGGTGTTTTTTGATTTACGCGAAGTCAGTGGCATCAAGAAAAAACCGTCAACATCAGAGTTAATTGATTGGTTAAAACTATTGATATCCGATGACATATCGCAAGATACATTACTCGATAAAAAGTCAGATATCATTCCTTTGTTTGGCGCACTGTTAAAAAATGAACAAGACGTTTCATTGATTGAAAAATTGGCCTTTATGAGCCGCAGAAACAGGTGATATCACAGTGTTTATTGATTTTTTTCTCACCCTAAAAAAGCATAAAGTCCCTTGTAGCTTACGAGAGCTATTAGATCTTATCGCGGTATTAAAAAAAGGGGTGATTTTTGCCAATGTAGAAGACTTTTATAACCTTGCCAAAATTGTCATGGTTAAAGATGAAATTCACTATGACAAATACGACAACGCATTTGCTGAGTACTTTAAAGGGATAGAAAATATTGATGTGTTCGATCACATTGTGCCGGAAGATTGGCTTAGAAAAGAATTCGAAAAACACCTCTCTCAAGAAGAAAAAGACCAACTAACGTCATTAGGCGGACTTGATCAATTGATGAAAGCGTTAAAAGAGCGTTTAGAAGAACAGAAGAAACGACATGCCGGCGGCAATAAATGGGTCGGTACTGGCGGCACATCACCGTTTGGTGCCTATGGCTATAATCCTGAAGGGATCCGAGTCGGCCAAGACAAAAACCGTAATAACAGTGCGGTGAAAGTGTGGGATAAGCGAGAATTTAAAAATTTCGACCAAGACCGTGAGTTAGGCACTCGCAATATCAAATTAGCCCTTAAAAAACTCAGAAAATTTGCCCGTACCGGTGCCAGTGAACAGCTTGATATTAACACCACTATTAACTCAACCGCCAAGAATGGTGGCATGTTAGATGTGCATATGGAGCCAGAACGTCATAACGCCGTTAAAGTACTGATGTTTTTCGATATTGGCGGCTCAATGGATGATTATATTCATACCTGTGAAGAGTTATTCTCCGCTGCACATAGTGAGTTTAAGCATTTAAAATTTTTCTATTTTCATAATTGTGTATACGACCAAGTTTGGCAGGATAATAGCAGACGGTTTGATAAAACCATTGCTCTTGAAGAGATCATCAGAACCTTTTCTGCCGATTATAAAGTCATTTTTGTCGGCGATGCGACCATGGGGCCGTACGAAATTATCGCCAAAGGCGGCTGTGTTGAGCATTGGAATGAAAAACCCGCTGTCGAGTATATGAATCAGTTGTTAAGTCATTTTAGTAAGGTTGCTTGGTTAAATCCGCAACCTGAAAACCACTGGCCAATTCATCATTCAATCTCCATTATTCAACAGCTAGTTGACCATAAAATGTACCCATTAACGGTTGATGGTATCGGGCGTGCGATTAAAGATATTAGTTAGCCTCAGCTCGGGATAATAACGAGGTCAAATATTCTAATTTTGGCTTATTGATCTCACCGCTCAACCCGAGTTGGTTAATTAAGTCGATGAGTGGTTATTTATAGACGAACTGGAAGGGAATCAATATGGAATGTTTACGCACCGATGATGGTTGTTTTGCCAATCTACCGGACTACAACTTTGCCGCTCATTACTTAATGGTTGACGATAGTGAAGGCGGCCAATTACGGGTTCATTATCTGGATGAAGGCCCCAGAGATGCAGAACCGATATTATTACTACACGGTGAGCCAACATGGAGCTTTTTGTACCGTAAGATGATCCCCATTCTTGTGCAAGCCGGTCATCGCGTTATTGCGCCCGATCTTGTTGGCTTCGGACGTTCAGATAAACCCAGCAAACGAAGCGACTATACTTATCAACGCCATGTTGATTGGATGACGTCATTGGTGTTACAACTCAAACTAACCAACATAATGCTGGTGTGCCAAGACTGGGGTGGGTTAATTGGTTTACGTTTAGCCGCAGAAGATACCCAGCGTTATAGAGGCATTGTTGCAGCCAATACCATGTTACCAACAGGTGACCATGAGCCAGGTGAAGCTTTTAAACAATGGCAAACGTTCTCACAAGATGTTGAACTTTTTCCAACTGGCAACTTGATTAATAGTGCTTGTGTGTCGACGTTGTCAGCTGATGTCATTGCCGCTTACGATGCACCATTTCCACAAGAAAAATATAAAGAGGGCGCGCGTCAGTTTCCGTTGTTAGTGCCAACCACACCGGATGATCCTGCCGCCGAAAAAAATCGTTCAGCATGGAAGGTCTTGTCGCAATGGCAAAAGCCCTTTTTGACTGCGTTCAGTGATTCAGATCCGATCACTGCAGGCGGAGACAAACTAATGCAAAAACTGATACCAGGCACAAAAGGGCAAAAACACACCACTATTGTCAGTGCCGGTCACTTTTTACAAGAAGACAAAGGCGAAGCGCTAGCTGAAGTCGTGGTTCAATTTATTGCAGATAATCGTTAAGTTTCCGCGGTTTCAGTTGCTCCATACTAAAACTAAAAAGATCATTATTAATGGGTATTGGTTTGCTTTATGGCTTTGGTATTAACTTTTTTAGGTTAACTAGGCTATTAGTCGCGGACCCAGAGTCACAGGGAGTTCACATGCTACATCAGGGAATATCTATCATGCTGGCCCCCGTTTTACTGCTGCAAGGGCTAAACGTTCGTCGCACCACCCCAAAACTTGCTGAGCCTGAGGGCGAACGCTTAGGGCAAACAGGCACCAATCCTGAGTTGAGTGTGCTTATATTAGGAGATTCAGCCGCAGCAGGTGTGGGGGTCGCTAATCAGGATCAGGCGTTGCTGGGGCAGGTGGTCCATTATTTACGTCCACATGGTCATCTAAAATACGGTCTTTTTGCCAAAACTGGCGCGACCACTTCGACTACGCTTGAGTCGTTAAATGATCACATCAATTGTTCACATCCCATACTAGGTCAAGGGCATTTTGATATCATCATTACCTCACTTGGGGTCAACGATATCACTTCATCCCTGAGCTGCGATAAGTGGCTGCAGCAACAAGCCCAGTTATTGACACTTATCACTGAGCGATATACCCCAAAACTCATCTTGGTGACTGCCATACCGCCACTCGGGTCATTTCCGGCTTTGCCAAATCCACTGCGCTGGAGCCTAGGCCAACGAGCCAAGCACTTTAATCATAAATTGCAGCAACTGTTGCTTATGCTTGATCAACAAGCACTTGATCAGCAACAAATCGATAAGCAATCCAAAGCACAAACTCGTTTTACATTGATTAATTTACCATTAGAAAACCCACAGCAAGACAGCAGTATGGTCGATTTTATGCGTCAAGTGATGGCCACAGATGGTTTCCACCCAGGCCCACAGATTTATACTGCATGGGCCAAGCTTATTGCTGAGCAAATTCAGTTAAGAAAGTAGTACCGTTAAGCGGGGAAGTTATAAAGCATACAGCAGGATTGATGTGAGGCCCTGTCGTTCTCTATAAATCGTTTCAAGCCTCATCGCCATTTACTCATTGACACGCAGTAAACTCGTCCATGAGGGCTCGAGCATCACTCTAATATATATAAGAATTCACTCATTCAGTGGCGGTAAAGACAGTGATGTATCATACATGATAATGACATTTCCCAAAGCCCTATGGGTCAGACACCAGCAAGCGGCCATGGACGGTATTCTCTCAAATATTCATGACTTGACTATTAATTCATCTGCTAAGTTAGATTTAATTAAAGCCTAACCCATATCAGACTGGCTTACTTTATGGATTAAACTTTAAATTAAAATTTTACGGTTTTGTGTAACTGATACGATATATAGCGTTAGCAAAATCGTCAGAGACCAGTAGTGAGCCATCGGCTAATGTCATGACATCTACTGGACGTCCCCAGCTTTGTTCGCCATCAAGCCACCCTGTTGCAAAAGGCTTATAGCCGATAACCGTGTTATCTTGAAGTTCAACTTGCATGATACGGTAACCCACTTTACTGCTTCGATTCCAAGACCCATGCTGGGCAATTAAGATGGAATGGTGAAACGCTGCTGGAAATTGATTCCCTTGATAGAACTCCATCCCTAGTGCGGCAACATGAGCGCCAAGGGTTAATACTGGAGGGGTATTGAGTTTAGCTATTTGTGGATCAGTAAAATCAGGGTCTGCAATCTTGCTATTGTGTATATAAGGAAAACCAAAGTGTTGGCCCGTTTGGCTCACACGATTAAGCTCATCATCAGGTAAGTCATCACCCATCATGTCGCGGCCATTATCGGTAAACCACAATTCACCGGTTTGCGGATGAAAATCAAATCCAACGCTATTACGTACGCCTTTAGCAACTATGGTGGTTTGTTTAGTGTCTAGGTCTAATTTGAGAATGCTGGCAAAAGGCAGTTCACTTTAACAGACATTGCAAGGGGCTCCTACTGGGATATACAGTTTTCCATCAGGCCCAAAGGTGATGAATTTCCAACCATGATGGGCTTTATTGGGAAGCTTGTTGTACACCAATTCTGGTTTAGGGATAGTAGGCAAAGACTTTTCAATATTAGGGTAACGCCAGATTTTATCAACATCAGCGACATATAAACTGCCTTGATGGTATGCCAGTCCTGATGGCATAAATAGATCGGTCGCAACAATGATTTTTTTGTCCGCTTTAAAATCATTATTGCTGTCAATAAGGGCATAAACATTACCCGCTTTACGACTGCCGACAAATACAGTTCCATTGTCACCAAGGGCCATCTGGCGGGCATTCTCAATGTTTTCGGCATATACATCAATAGTAAAACCTTGCGGTAATTCAATTTTATCTAAAGGTAATGCCAATGACGGATAAGAGACACCGAACCCCAAGGTTAGGAGAGATAACAAAGCAATTGGCTTAATCATGAATAGGGCCTCTTTTGATTAGCATTGTTTACGTAGTAGCGTATATATTAGTACTTTTTATCATAGTCTCAACAACCATCGCCATGTATACCCAAACGCTCTCGACATGCAGGATCTAACATGTCGAGAAGTAGAGTCCAAGGGGGTAACAATCGGGCGCCTATGGACAGCTTCAGAAACGATAACAAGCGAACGCTGGGCTCACGGATAGAGCTGTCTAGTCGCTTTGCTGCTAAGGCTCCTGCTAGGGTCTAGGAACAAGCGCCTGCGGCTGCTGGGACGACCTGCGGTCTTCGAGGACGCTACGCTTCTAGATCCTAGGACTAAAACCTAGATCCTAAAACCTAGATCCTAAAACCTTGCACCTAGAAGGATCGAAGCCCGCCCTCTGGCGAGCTTGCGAGTTCCTAGCATATAGTCGCGCAGCGTCCTAAATGTAAGCTTACCAATCTTTAATTAGATCCTTCACCATAGCAGCGGTATTTTCTGGCTGTTCTAGTGGGAACATGTGACCGCCTTTTGGCATCATCATTATGTCGATGTCGTTTAATTTGGCAAAGCGGATAAAATGTTTAATGGGGAAGATGTTAGTATTTTGACCATAAATCAGTTTAGCGGGCACCTTAAGCTTGTTTTTATATTGAGCTAAATTGGTAGGTAAGTGCCTAAAAATATCAGCTTCAACCGTAGGAGAGAAGGTTAACTCGACACGTTGGTTGCGATGAATAAACCCAGAGTGAGCATAATCTTGCAAGCAGCGCGGATCGAAATTTTTGAACAAAGTCTTCTGTGAAAAATAATCAACCAAGTTGGTTTTTTCTGGCCATTGTTGCTGGCGAGTTTTGGCTTTACCCGCGGGTGATAGTTTATCTATGTAGGGTGTGCGTTTAATAAAACTGAGTAAATGTGAGAACGCACCTGTGACCACTGGCGGGTCTAGCATCACTAAGCCCCGAAAGAGTTCTGGATGTTGGCAAGCAGCAATAAATGAAATAATCCCCCCAAAAGAATGGCCAACACATATTACTTTATCATCTTGTTTCTTAATGAATTCTACTAACTCAGTGACTAAGTGCTGCCAGTTGCTGTGTATCGGGTACATGTCATTATGACCGAACTGATCAAGTGCGATAGTGTTGTAGTTTGGAGCAAATTCAGCTAAAAATGTCCGATAGCTTCCGGCGGGAAAACCGTTGGCATGGACGAGGTTAATCAAAGGTTTTGTCATAATGTCTCTAAATGGTTTTAGGGCTATTTGTTAACATAAGTTGATTCAAATAAATTCAATCAAATAAGCATTAATAACAAATAACCCTATAAATCCAGAATGATTAGAATATTTTTGTGGTATCTATTTGGGTTAATTCTTCAAATTCTGGTGCACGATTTTGCGCTTTAGCTTTGAATATTTCCATCATATCGTTTTGTGGCTGGAACATGCCGCTTTGCCAGACTGACATATAATTTAAGCTATCAGATACGCTATGATCGCGTGCATAGTTGATCATCTCTTTACAACCAGTAACGGCTAATGGTGACCGCGCAGCAATTTCTGCCGCAATGGCTAATACTGCGGTGATCATAGATTGTTGATCGTCATACACATGATTAACTAAACCCGCTTGTTTAGCTTCTGCTGCGGGCATTCTTCGGCCTGTGTAGGCTAACTCTTTGACTAACCCCATAGAAATTAATTTTGGTAAACGCTGTAACGTACCCACGTCTGCAGTCATGCCGAGTTTGGTTTCTTCAATACTAAAAAAAGCATCGCTAGTGCAATATCGACAATCGGCAGCGCTGACCATATCCACCGCGCCACCAATACAGCCACCTTGAATCGCCATTAAAACTGGCATTCGAGCGGTTTCTAGTACGGTAAAACAGTCTTGTAACTTCAATACTAAGCGACGTAGTTGGTCTTGTTTACGGCCTAACTCAATATTCGTATCAGACTTGTTTTCACTGAACACGGCTAAGTCCATCCCCGAGCAAAAATGTTTACCCCTTGATGAGATAACAATGGCACGCGCAGCTGATTGATTATTAATATCGTGAATTACACTTGGAAACTCATGCCAAAAATCGACATTCATTGAATTCAATGCATCGGGTCGGTTAAAAATAATATGGGCTACTTTATTGGTAATCTCGACGGTAAATGTTTTATAGCTTTTTTGCGATGTCATGGTTATATCCTTATAAATTCAGCGTAATTTGTGTATCACGTTTTATGGCGGCATCGAGTAATGCGAGTATTGAATCGCGCTCTTTTAGCTTGGTGCCATGATGAGCTTTCATATTGAGAGTTTGCATGTGTTCAGCCACGGCTTGTGCTGTACTCATCAGTTGTTCTGGTTCAACGACCTGATCAAGAAAACCGCCAAGGACTGCTGATTCAGGGCTGAATAGTTCGGCATTAATTACTGCCCGTGTTAAGTAATGTTGCGGGATACGATTACGGGCAATCTCAATCCCAGCTTGGTGCATTGTCATGCCAATAGCGACTTCATTTAAGCCGATTTTAAAGTCACCTGCACAACCAATACGATAATCACAACTCAGTAATAAAAACGCGCCTTTTGCAATGGCATGGCCTGTACATGCGCCAATAATGGGCGTTGGGAATGCCAGCATTCTGCGGGCTAATGTTGAGCCTGCGGTAACAAGTGCAATAGCCGCTTCAGAGCTTTGCTTCATGGTTTTTAGATCAAAACCACCAGAGAATATTCCAGCTTGACCGGTTAATATCACCACAGCGCCTTGTTGCTCAGCGAGGTCTAGGGCGGTATTGATTTGCACAATGACCTCAGGTGATATCGCGTTTACCTTGCCATTATTTAAGCTAATAACATGGATGTTATTTTCAATTTCTACCTTGATTAATTGCATTTTCCACCTAAGAATTCGTTATTGTTTCGTTGTTATTATTCGCTTTTGAGCGTCTCGTTTTTACATATTTTGAGTTCAACATAGCAACTAAAATACCTGCGGTAAACAACATGGTTAAGGTGTAAATAGCCGGCGTAAAAGACATCTTATAATTAGCGAGTAGCGTTAATGCCATAAACATCGATAAGGTACTATTTTGCAGCCCTACCTCAATGGTAATCGATGTTCTTTGAGCGAAGTTTAATCCAAACCATTTACTTGAGTAATAGCCAAGTAACATGGTCGAAATATTTAATATTACTGAAACTGGCCCAGCGGCAATAAGGGCGGGAATAACAATATCTTGTTGAATATAAGTCAAAAATATTATTAATAAGGTTAGAAATAATATCCCAAATCGTGACACATGAACTTGGGTGCTTTTCGCTATTTTAGGCGCAAATCGTCTAATTAACATACCAATAGCGATAGGCACTATGGTTAACTTCATTAGGCTTATCATGGTTGGAATTATCGGTAACTGAAATTCACTGCCTTGTCCCATAAAGTGAACCAAGGAGTAATTAAGCACAATCGGTATGCTAAATACTGTGATTAAACTGGCCACAGCGGTCATGGTGACCGAAAGCGCAACATCCGCTTTTGCCAAATGAGAAAACATGTTGGACGTCGTGCCGCCAGGGCACAGTACCAACAACATCACCCCGACAGCATATTCAGGTTCTAATGGCATTATATTGGCCAATACAAACCCAATAATGGGCAATAGCAATAATTGATTGGTTAAGCCAATCGCAACGGCTTTTGGGTATTTTACAATGCGCTTAAAATCATCAACGACTAGCGATAACCCCATGCCCATCATAATTAAAAAGATGCACACCGGGATGACTTGTGTATTTACAAATGTCACTAATTCAATATTATCCATAATAACCTCATGTAGAGAAGACCGTTTATTGGGTCAATAAAGTCCATTTTTAGTCCATTGCGGATCAAGGGGCTGTTTATCTTTTGGAGGAAAATTCATCTCCAAGGGTCAGTAGAGCCTACTTGTTCAACGAGATGATTTGGCCCACTGACGCGTCAGCAGTCCCCGCCAATACATCTTGGTAAATCTCGTTAAGGTGGTCAATATCATGGGTATGGGCAATAGTGATGCTTGAACGACAAAACTCGATATAGTGGAGTAATGACACGCTCATTTGCTTCATTGTTTCGCCTGCGCCCCAATCTAGACTGCGTTTTTTCAATTGTGTCGGGGCAAAAAAGAACGTCGGGGTTGCACCGGGTAAGTTGTTGATACTCATGGTGTCATTAACATCAATATCGCCATGTTGCGTCGCGCCAATTCGGCAGGAGTAACACAGTTGCTTGGCAAAATGATGATGAATACTTGATAAGGTTGTTTTACCTCCAGCCATATCAACCAAAATCGAACTAACATTGGGGTCTAGGGTGGTTATTTCCTCGTAACTAATCACCTTGGTATAACAGCCTAAGGACTCGACGAAGTGTCGGTTAGCGGTTGACGTTATACCAATGGCAGGACGCTCACCTCGTTGCTTAATCGTAAAGGCGAGGGCGATACTGGTTTTACTTGAGGCGCTGGTGATCAGGTATTGCTGAGCCCCAAAGTATTGATTATCAAACATGAAGTCGTCAACCAGCCAAGAGGTAGTAAATAACCCTCGCAACAAGATGTCATAGTCTTCATTTTTTTGTTGGTAAAAGGGATTTTCACTAACGCGATCAAATCTGCAATAAACAGGTGATAAACCTTCACGGCAAGGACTGACATCTGAAAATCCCGCTTTAGAGATGTTACCGGCCGTTATTTTTAGGTGGGTAGCCATAGGCATAAAGCCCCACACTCTTTCTCCTACTTTTATATGCTCGTTATTTGACGATACTACATCTGCATATCCCATAACCGGGAGTCGTCCCCATTGATGTGGATCATTGTCAGAAGGGAAGAATAGCCAATAGCCAAGTGACTCTCCGGTAATGCCATAGCTGATATTATTTGCCGTTAGGGCAAACTTATCGACGCGAAGTAATACTTCATTTTCTGCCAGTGGCTGCTCTATGTTGAGTGCCACAAACCGAGTTTTGTGTAAATTATTTTTAGCGACTTCAAATACAAGTGCTTGGTTGAGCGGAGCCTGAGATGTCGTCATAAAGAACCTTTTTAGTTATTGTTTTTGATTGATTACTGATTAATGTTTCTTTATTGGATACTGAACATTGGTTATTGGTTACTGAGCAGTGGTTGATTAATAAATGCGTCGATGGCGCTATTCACTTCATCGGGTCGTTCATGTTGTAGCCAGTGGCTAGTGTTTGGGAAACGGATCAGGCTGCAATTGGGCACGTAATGGGTAATGTTATCGAGGTTCTCATTGACGAACGCTAGGTCTTGTTCTCCCCATAACACCAGTGTGGGGTGATTAATTCGAATGTTGGGTATTTTTATGTCGGAGGTATTCTTTACCTGATTCGATTTGACTAAGTATTTATCATCGAACGCTTGTGGGCTGCCATTGTCTGAATGACTAGACGCTAATTGCGGCATGGCACGATAGTATTGCAACATGCCATTTATGGCACCTTGTTGACGCCACACTTGACGATATTGTGCTCGTCGTTCATCGGTAAATACATCGGCTTTTGAACTGACCATGATCTTCTCAATCAGGTAGCGATAGTCATTGTTTGATAACAGTGATTCTCCAGAAACACTAATTAACTGATGAATATAAGCACTTTTTTGACGTTGAATAGGGTTATTAATCATCTCCCGAGTAAAGGTACTTGGATGCGCCGCATTGAGAATAATCAGTTTGCTGATTAACTGCGGATGAAAAGCCGCTAATGGCCAAGCGATAGCGCCGCCCCAATCATGGGCAACGAGGATGACGGATTGGCAAGGGCTAATAGCAGCAATAAATTTAGCCATAAACGCAATCAAATTGGGCACAGCATAAAAGCTAATCTCAGTCGGTTTATCACTTAAGTTATATCCGGGTAAGTCAGGCGCAACAACACGATAATGGGTTGAGAAATAGTCTAATTGCTTATGCCATGCGCCCCAATACTCAGGGAAACCATGTAGAAAAACGATGGTCGATAGTGATTTTTCATCTGATTTATAAGCAGATTCAACATAATGAATTTTGACGTCATCCACTAAGGTATATTTATGCGCTAGTGCCATATTCAATCTTATTATTTTATGTTTCTAGTGATCGATTAATCAAAAAATGCTACGGCATTATCTATCGGTTCACGATCGGTTTTGGTGCTATTTACTGCCTCGTTTTCATCGGCATAACCAAACGACATACCAAATAAAATTCCGCGACCATCTGGCAGGTTTAATATTTGTCTTACTGGATCGGGGAATTGCCCAAGTGCGCCTTGCATGCAATTTGAAAGTCCATGTTCTGCCATGAGTAGTGACAGTGTTTGGGCATAAATGCCTAAATCGACTGCGCCCATAATGTCTAGGTATTTATCCATAGTGAAAAATACCGCATGTGGCGCATCAAAAAATTGCCAGTTACGTATCATCGCCATTTGTCGGGCTTTTTTGTCTTCTCGTGCCACGCCTATTGCGCTGTATAACGCATTAGCTGAGCCAAATTGGCGCTCACGATGAACGCCTTGATATTGAGGTAACCAATTGAAATCTGGATTTGGTGATGCGCCACTCATGAGGGTTTCCATGAACTGTAGTTTCAATTTATCTTTGGTTGCCCCAGACACCACACAAGTTTGCCAAGGTTGTACATTGCAATTTGAAGGGGAGAGTTGTGCACTGGAGAAAATGTGCTTTAAGGTTTCGTTTGGTACGGGTTTATCAAGAAATGCTCGCACTGAAGCACGGTTTTGTAATATTGATTCTATAGTCATATTGAAAACTCTTATTATGTGAATTCGGCTCTGAGATTAAATTTATATCTTCAATCGCAATATAAATCAGTTATTGGTTGTAAACGCTGCTGAAAATAAAGTTTATAGCGACAACCTTTAGCGACAGTCTGTAGTGAAAATAAGGGTTAGTTACCGTCACTACAAACTCTTTAGTTAGTTAAAACTGGTACGAAATGTTTGCACCAAATGTACGCGGTTGGTTCGGATAACCATTGAAACTACCTGCTTGGATCGGTGGTGGGAAAGCCGACAGTAGGTACTCATCATTGGTTAAGTTACGTACCCAAAGTTGTAGATTGACGCCATTATCAAATGCTAATCCTGCACTCGCATTGAAGCTATTCACTTCACGCGTTAATGACTCTGGGGTGTTTTCGGCTAATTTGACATCACTTTCGTAAATATAATCGGTACGAACATAGCCATCTGCGCCGTTAAATACTTCAAAGTTATAAACAATACCGGCGGTGATGCTGACTTCATGAATACCGGCCGGTTTCTCGCCCGATAAATCGACAGGACCATCAAGGCCAGATGCCCCTTCAAATGAATCATAAACAGGATCAAGGAAGGTACCGGCTAAGGTAAACGACCAATCTTGAGTTAAATTGTAGATAGAGTCGAACTCAAGACCTTGGGTACTTTGTTGACCGGCATTGGCCAGTACATAACCGGTGCCAATGAAGATAGATGATTGAAACCCTTCAATAGTTTGATCAAACAAGGTGGCGCTAAATGATCCATTTTCAAATTGGGTTTTAATACCAATTTCATACACCATCGCTTCTTCGGGTGATGCATAGCGTCCACCATAAACCTGATTTGGCAATGCTAAGCCCGCACTTTCTAATGCCTCTTTATCCGAGGCAAAAGGGCTTGAATAACGCGATAAATTCCAAGATGTTGCTTTAAACCCCGTTGCTGCTGTGGCAAATACATTGATATTGTCATTAATTTCGTAGGCTAAGCGCAGTGACCAGGTTGTTTTGCTATCATCTGATTCATGGTTCTCTACCGCATTAGGCAACCCCAGCATTGGCGGTAAAAACTGCAAGCTCTTGATAACAGGTACTGCGGGGGCAAGCTGTGGAATGCTACCAATAGGCACGCCAAATAATGTGGGTACCGTATCTAAATCAAGGGCAGAAAGCACATCGGTATGGTTTTGTGAAATGGTGACGTCTTTCTTATCGTTAGTATAACTGACACCAAAAATCGCAGTGAAGTCGTCAGTAATATGATAATCAAAGCTAGCAAAAAGCGAGTAAGCATCATTTTGTTGATCAAATTCTGAGCTTACTGCTGAATCATTGGAGAAAAAGGTACCGGGTTCAAGACCATAAACACCTTCTACACCTCCTAATAACCCGGGGGCGCCGCCCGCGGCCATAAGCACATCGAAGTAATTTCTAATATCATTTCCATAATATAAAGTATCACCCGTGATGACTTCTTCATTGAAAACATAGGCGCCAAACATCCATTCTAAATCACGCTCACCGGTAGACGTTAAGCGAAACTCTTGGGTTATGGTTTTAATATCTGTATAACCACCTTCATTTAAAATATCTAAAGAGGTGTAATCTACGTCATTGATAAAATCAGAATCATTTTTACGCAGCGCACTGATAGAAGTGAATGAGTATCCATCAAAATCAATGTCTATTTGCAAGGATACGCCGCCATCTTTAACATTATTATCTGGATCAGAGTTGAGTGCCGATTGATAAGAAAATGAATCATTTTCATCAATAACAATCCCACCTAAGGCACGAACCGCGGCAGTTGTAGGCCCGTTTATGGCGTCTTCTACAGAACAACACGCTTCTTGAATTTTGCTATAGTCGGCAATAAAGCGAAATTTAATGTCTTCTGTTGGTTGATACAGTGCTTGGCCTCGAACATTCCAACGGTCACGATCATTGACGTCATTTAATCCAACCACACTTTCGGTATAGCCATCTCGGGTGTTAACTCCGCCAGAAAAACTGAACGCTAAATTATCGGTTATGCCATTGGTGTAATAACCTTTTATCTCTTGTTGATTATAATTTCCAACACCGACTTCAATCTTACCTTCTTGCTCATATGAAGGCTCTCTGGTCGTGACACTGATAACCCCTGCGGAAGCATTTTTACCGAACAAGGTACTTTGTGGACCACTTAATACTTCAATTTGTTGCAGTCTTGGTAAATCACCTATCTGAGATGCCGCGCGGGAGCGATAAACTCCGTCGATAAATACGCCAACGGAAGGTTCAATACCGGTATTGTTGGTGCCATTACCAAAACCACGGATAGCAAAGTTAGTGTTAGTAGAACGTTGTAGCGGTGTCACACGTAAAGTAGGTACAAGAGTTTGTAAATCAGTGATATCCATTACTTTGGCTTGTTCTATCGCTTTACTACTCACCACAGTAATGGCCACAGGAGATTCCTGTAATCCTTTTGCGCGTTTAGACGCGGTTACAACGATTCTTTCAATACTGCCATCATATGTTTCGTTAGTTGATTTTTCTTCTTCAGCGTAAGCAGTTGAACCCAGCACGCCCATAACGGCAAATGCGAGTAAAGAATGTTTAAATATTTTTGAGTTATTATTATTCATTTATTTCCCCAGATAAATACTAATTGTTATCAAATAATCTAGCCAATACATTGATTTACATTAAATATGTATGATGCTTAAGCATTGTTATTGTTAACCTGTAAATTGACAGTTTTGTAAAATCAGCGTGATTCAATAACAGCAAGGGGGATCATCAGTATTTAATTTTCAATCTTGAAAATCTTTCCTGAAAATAAAAACGACCACTTATAGTGAACAATTAACCGCCAAATCATGCTAGGGGGTGTTTTAAAATTAAACCAATCAATTGTTTTAATAAGCAACTATTCATATAAAGAATAATGCAGTGATAATTACTGTTTTAGCGTCATAACCACATTCCCTTATTTATCTTTTTCGCATTAGGCTTGGCTAATGTAAAAGGTAAGCATCGACATCGGGTTAATAATGCTTTATAAATAACCATTCAAACGAGTGTATGATTCAAACGAATGTATACATATAATTATTATGCATTTGGATAATACTTTCAGTTCACATAACATTGTAGCTAGTAAATATTGTGTGTTTGAACAAATACAACAAATAGACTGTTAACCTTTTTTACTCTTAGAAATTTTTTTGGAGAGCCACAATGCCTGATTACAAAGCCCCTATTCGTGATGTTAAATTTGTTATGCAAGAGCTACTAGAATGTGAGACCCACTATCAACATTTGGGTTACCAAGATGCCAGCCTTGATATGGTTGATGCGATAATCGCTGAAGCTGCAAAATTGACAGAACAGGTCGTTGCGCCTTTAAATCAAATCGGCGATCAACAAGGGTGTACGTGGAATGATGGTGTAGTGACGACACCCGACGGATTTAAAGAAGCGTACGCTAAGTATGTTGAAGGTGGCTGGCCGACGTTATCTCAGTCTGAAGAATTTGGTGGTCAAGGTTTACCTCATTCATTAAATATTAGTATTGCTGAGCTATTTTCCAGTGCCAACCATAGTTTTGCCATGTATCCAGGATTAAGTCATGGCGCATTAGCGACAATTGAAGCTCACGGCACAGAATCGCAAAAACAACAATTTATGCCAAAGCTTGTTGAAGGCAAATGGACTGGAACAATGTGCTTAACTGAACCACATTGTGGTACAGATTTAGGCATGTTAAGCACAAAAGCAGAACCCAATGACGATGGCAGCTATTCGTTAACGGGGACTAAAATCTTTATTTCAGCCGGTGAGCACGATCTGTCTGACAATATCGTTCATATCGTAATTGCCCGTGTACCAGGTGCGCCTGAAGGCAATAAAGGCATATCGTTATTTATCGTACCTAAATTCAATGTCAATGATGACGGCACTATTTCAGATAGAAATGGGGTAAGTTGTGGTTCAATTGAACACAAAATGGGTATCAATGGTAATGCCACCTGTGTGATTAATTTTGATGGCGCTAAAGGACATTTGATTGGTGAACCCAATCGTGGCCTTAAATGCATGTTCACCTTTATGAATGCGGCTCGGATCGGTGTTGCCAGTGAAGGCGTTGCCGCTGCTGAAGCATCATTTCAAGGTGCATTAGCTTACGCAAAAGACCGCCTACAGATGCGTTCTATCAGTGGCGTTAAAAACCCTAATGGTCCTGCTGATCCGATTATTGTTCACCCAGATGTGCGCAGAATGTTATTAACTCAGAAGTCTATCGCTGAAGGTGGACGTGCGTTAATTTCATATTTGGCCCAGCTGGTTGATATCGGTCATGCTGAAAAAGATGAAGCAGTAAAAGCCGATGCCGAAACAAAGCTCGCGTTATTAACACCGATTGCAAAAGCTTTTCTTTCAGAATTAGGCTTTGAGTGTACCAGCCACGGAGTGCAGATCCTTGGTGGCCATGGCTTTATCAAAGAGTGGGGCATGGAACAGTTAATGCGCGATACCAAAATTAGCTGTTTATATGAAGGCACAACCGGTATTCAAGCATTAGATTTACTGGCGCGTAAAATTATTGGTACCCAGGGCGAAGTGTTAAAGCCATTCTCTAAAGATGTCACTGTATTCTGCCAACAAAATATGGATAACCCTGCGATGGCAGAGTTTATTCAACCTATTATGGCTTATGCAAAAGAGTGGCATGAACTTACCGTCACCATTGGTGCTAAAGCGATGAAGAACCCTGATGAAATCGGTGGCGCTTCAGTTGATTATTTAATGTATGCGGGCTACGTTACGTTAGCGTTTTTCTGGGCCAAAATGGCAAAGGTTGCTCAAGATAAGCTTGCCGCCGGCACAACAGAAACGGCGTTTTATGAAGCGAAAATAAAAACTGCCCAGTTTTATATCCAACGTATGTTACCAAGAGCAAAAGGCCACGCAGCCTGTATTCAAAACGGTGTCGATTCAATGATGGCATTAAGCAGCGAAGATTTTGCTTTTTAAATTAGTGCTAGATTTTAGGATTGAGTCTACATTAGCTTAGCCGTTGATGGCTTGCAAAAGTGACTAAGTCTTTTAAGTCGATGGCCTATAATCAGAGTCTAAAAGCCGTAACCTTATGCGTTGCGGCTTTTTTATTTGTAACGAGACAATAATACGATAGACATTGATGTGACAATTGGCGCTGCAAGCTGCTGTTTAATATAAATTTATATCCTAACGCTTGGTTAGCAAACTGCTTGATTTAGGGCGTGTCGCTTGGCCGTAAAATTCGGGTATACTGATTACTTCATCGTCATTTTATAGCCATTCTATAAAAATAAAAAAAGGATTAAGCCGATGCCAGGCAAAATATTCACGTCAGTGATTCCACTACTTGTTTTACTTCCGTTCACTTCATCAGCAAGTTCGTGGGTTGATATCAGTAATCAATACACTAATAAACAAATAAAAATTGTCAGTCAGTTTCAACCTGAATTAGCGAGCTCAATTGGAATAACTGCAGTCGATAGTCAATGCAGCAATATTACCAAGGCACAAAACGATAAGTTTATTCTTACCCTTGAAAGCAGCAAAAAAAGCTTGCAACAGGCACTTGAAACTGAAAAATTATTGCCAGTTCGTCAAGACCTTAACATTATTATCGGCAATATCGATCAGACCATAGCGACGGGTAAGTTAGACGACAAATACATGTTACCTTGGGTTGATGTCCCCTTGATTATATTTCGTGGCGTATCGGCATTATTAGATGAGCAAATGCCTGATGCCCGTAAACAGGCCGCCATGTCGCGCCTTGCTTGTTATGTCGGTAAAACCGGACAACCGGCACTCACAGAACAAGCCAAAACGTTATTTGAAACAGCCTTAACCAATAAAAGCTTAATGGGCCCCACTAAAGTGGAGGTTAACCAAGCGCTCGCAAGATTCGATACCTTAATAACAGGTTTACAGCAGTTATTTGATAAAAATAACTTCACCACAGCCAATGACAATATGGTGCTGTTAACACAACAAATTGAAGATTATCGTCAATGGGCTGAACAAACCGTTATTCCACATTCACGGGACGACTTTCGATTACCCGCTGAAATTTATGCTTTAAAACTCAAAACCGTGGGCATAGACATCGAACCGCAGTTATTAATTGAGCAAGCAAAAACAAGTTACATGATAACCAAAGCCAATATGCAGGCTCTTGCACCTTTGGTGGCTAAAAAGTTCGATTTTCCATCAGATGATTATCGCGATGTTATTAAAGCACTTAAAAACCAGTCTTTGGCCAACGATAAAATTGAAGATTATTATCGTGACATTAATCAAAAACTTGAGCAGATGATCACTGAGCATCATGTGGTTGATTTACCTAAACGCGATATGCTTATGCGACTTGCCACCGAAGCAGAAGCCGCGGGTAGTCCCGCTCCTCATATGGTTCCACCACCATTCATTGGCAATACCGGTGAACAGGGCCAATTTATTCTTACCACGGGTAACCCTGCATTAAGCGGTGATGCGGCTTATGATGATTTTAATTTTAACGCGGTTGCTTATACATTAAGTGCCCATGAAGGCCGACCTGGTCATGAATTACAATTCTCGGTCATGTTAGAACAAGGCGTTTCACTAGCAAGAGTCTATTATGCATTTAACAGTGTTAATGTAGAGGGGTGGGCCCTTTATGCTGAAGCAGAAATGTTGCCGTATCTTCCCATTGAAGCACAGCTGATTGCACTTCAGCACCGATTACTACGTAACGCTCGCGCTATGTTAGATCCAATGCTGAACTTAGGCCTGACGACAAAAGAGCACGCCTATACACTATTGCGTAATGACGTTGTTTTTTCAGAAGCGGCGGTGAAACAAGAAGTTGATCGATACACCATGAGAATGCCTGGTCAGGCTGGTAGCTACTTTTATGGTTTATCAAGACTACTAGAGATTAGGGCCGGAGTAGAAATTGCCTTAGGAGATAAATTTGATCGTTTAGCGTTTAATAATTTCGTATTAAAACAAGGTTTGATCCCACCACAATTAATGGCAGAAGCCGTTAACAAACACTTTTTGGCGCAGTAAAAATTAACACTACAGCCTAACGGATCCCATTTAAATCTTCACAGGTTTGAATGGGATTGTTAATTTACCCTAGCATTCAGATAATATTCACGTTGTCCTGTCCTGTATGTCATTGGGGCCTAGGAATAGCCTTTGACCCAGACATATATTTATCTAATCTGTCGAGAAAACCCCGTGATCCGAGCGTAGCGAAAGTCGCGGGGATGAATCGATAAACTAAGCTT
>NZ_JBEOPP010000045.1:0-41327 GCF_040310185.1 Shewanella sp. T24-MNA-CIBAN-0130
TGATTTTTTTGATGAGGAAAGATCTGCTTATCGTTAAATTCGGCAAATAGTGGCGCTTTTAGACTGGCGTTAACACTCAGTTCTTATATCCATGGAGGCATACATGTCATCAGCCGTAAGAAGCAGGGCTACCCAGTCATACTGTTGGAAAATGTCCTTAAAAATTCTAACCAACTCAGTGGAGTTGCAGGGTACTTTTGGTCTCATCAGACTCAGAACCCGCTGATTATTGCTAATGCAATGGCTTCTTTTAAAAAATATCAGGATTGTTTTAATTACGTGCAATAAACTAATTAGGAATATTAAATGGAATTAGATGTAGTTTCGAAGTTGATTACTTTTGTCGGTGCAATTTTTGGTATTGCATTGACTATCTCTCACTTATTAGCTCAGAAAAGTACAGGGAAGCTAAAAAAATTTGATATTTTCAAAGAAATCAAAACATACCTTGATGATTCACCTGATAAGAACTTTTCAGCAATCTGTGTAGCTATTAACTGTATTTGCAAAAGGGAGTTGACATTACAGGAGGTTAAGTGGTTTATCTTGACGCCACATGCCTTTGATTATCTTAAAGCATATAGTGATCAAGAAAGGTATATCGAACTATCAGAAAACATGGATTCTTTTAGATATTCAGGTAAATACCAATCAGAAACTGTTAGAAATATAGAATATTTAGTGCTAGTGTTGGCTTACATAATTTTAGCCAGTATTGGTGTATCTATTTGTATATTTACACAGTCAAAAGTCGAAACATTTATAATGTCTATTAGCGGTTATATTTTTGGTATTATTTTCATTATCTTCGGTGTTATGGCTTTAATTCAAAAAGGTCACTTATCCAGCAGTAAATCAACTGTTAAGCGAAAATTTTGTTCTGTCATGCCGAATGAGCAAGATTAAGCATTCAGCTAAAACTTTTCAAACAGCTCTCTTTTCTCTTCCTCTGAGAGCTGTTTTATTTCCCACACCAACTTATCCACTTTCGACTCATGCTGAAAAGTCCCAAGTAAATGCGCTGTGGTGATACCTAGTTCTTGCCTAACATGCTCAATATCTAAATGCGCATAGGTACTTGCTGTGATGCTAATATCGCTATGCCCTAACAGTTTACTCGTCGTTTGAATGTTACCGCCTCGCATTACACTCCAACTGGCTATGGTTCGTCTTAAATCGTGAATGGTGACACTCTCGCCTTTTGTCTCACTACGCAAACCAGCACGTTCGGTTATACGCCACCAGAAGCTGCCTTTGCCAGACTTTTCGGTAATGTGGCCACTATGACTACGATTAGCAGGAAAAACATATTTCTCGCCTTGTTTAGCTTCAATGCTTCTACGTTTTAGAATATCCATCATCTCAATCGTTAATGGCACTGCATGAGGCTTTTTGATTTTCATCTTAGAAGTTGGAATAAGCCAAATGCCGCGCTGATGATCTATCTCTTTCCACTCCATGCTAAAAACACAGCTTTTACGCTGACCTGTCAACAATAGCGCCATGACCACATCGCTATAAATTGGCTCTTCGAATTTGAGGGCGTCTAGCAGTTCCTTGACTTCCAATTGACTAAGAATTCGCTCACGCTTGGTATCTGCCAGCTTTTTTATCTTGATAAACGGGTTGATGTCTTGATCAGCATACATCGACTTTATTAACGACAAACTTTTATTGCGTACCGCAACCGAATTTTTGGTTAGAATCAATTTGAGTAAATTATTAGCTTCTTGGACTGAGATATTATCTATAGCCAAATGACCAACAAGCTTTTGTAAATGAATGCGCCAAAGTGAGCGGATATCTTGCAAAGACTTTATACGCCGCTGACCAGACTTAATCTTTAATTCAAACTCAACTTCGAACGCATCAAACAGTTGTTGCACTGACATCGATAAAGCACGTTCACGATCAGCTTGCTGTTTTTTCTCGCGTTTTACTTCGTTAGGGTTTTGACCTTGAGACAGGTCAGAAGCATGTTTGAGTGCCAGTTTTCTAGCATTCTCGATAGTGATAGTAGGGAAATTTCCTAGGGAGACTGTTACATCACGACCTAAGTGCTTGCGGCGAAAACGAAAAATCTTTTTCCCTGATGGCAAAATATCTAAAATCAAGCCTTTAACCGAGCTTTTTTGGCCAGAATCGTGAATTCGGTAGCGTTTTAGGGGGTTCTCGAGCTGTTATAAACTACGTTTTGTAAAAGGAATATCAACACTCATAATCACTTAGCCTCAAAAAAAGTCTTTCCCTGTGCCGCCCCTGTGCCACCACGGGGGTTAATTTAGACTAATTTACAGTAATTTTGATTAATGTCAAAAAACGAAATAATGATATAAGGTGTTGATATATATAGATTGGTTAACTTTGGTCAATTCTGGTTAATCTCACCATAGCTCACCTGTGGGGAGACCATATAAGGCTTTCCACTCTTGTTTATCAGTAGTTTACTGAATATGAAAATACTATACCGCCATAGGAACACCCTTTTTTAGAATTTTATTTTTAGCTTTTTATAAAAACTCCTTTTCAACTGTTTGATTCAAATCATAGATATTAACGTCCATTCTTCATAGTTTATGAGTATGTATATTAAGAAATGATATATATGAGTGATATCTTCGAATCTTTTGTAAATACCGATGATGTTGTATTGCTTCTTTCTTATACTTCACAGCAACGGCCTATTGATTAAAACAATTCAAGATTATTGACTCTGTAGATTGAACAGTGTAGGTACCGTTTTAGGCGATAGATGATAGTTATCGATATGGTGCTGTAGGTTACTTTGTCCATCCTTGTTCGTTAGCGCATATACGTCGAGTAGCTTGATGTTTAAAGACTGACATGCATTTGCAAGCGCAAGGTTATAGTAAGCAACGATATCTTTGAACCGTTGTTGCTCAGACGGCGGTAATATCTCAATGCTTTGAGGGTGTGGAGCTGGTACGCCGTAGAGAATAATTTCAATGTCAAAAGAGTCTGCAAGATTTTTTAGTGCATTCACATATTTTGACAGCATATCATCAATCACGTCCTTGTAATCTCGTTTTGATTTCAAACTATAGCTGTAAATTCCTTCGTCCGGTCGGCAATCAATTTCCCCAAATGCAACCACCACTTTGGAACCTGGAGCAAGGTCTTGTAGTAATGATACAAGACTCACTTGGTATTTATTTTCTTCCTCGGTAACAAAGTGAATAACCTTAGCGCCCATTATGAAAAGAGAATTGACTTCATAGTTTTGGTCTTTGTATTGAATTGATGTTCGGTTGGGCGCGAATCCATGACTTTCAGAGATGAAGTACATTTTTGTGGCGTCGTTAACAAGGTTATAACAATCTTTATATTCGCCGCTCTCATACAGTGCTATAAGATTTTTAATGTAATGGTGAAATACACTGAATTTTTTCAAGTATTTTGGCTGTGAGGGAAACTGATGAATGATTTCGCTCAGCTGTAATGTGTGCTTGGCTTCATCTAAATGGTTAAATAGAAAATAGATGATGGCCTTGCCGATGAGCAAAGTGCAGAGTTGTTGCTCTGAAAGTTGCTGGCTTTGTATGCCAAGATCGGCAACTTCAAGTGCATCTTGGTAGCGGTGTTGACTGAGATGTAAGCTGAATAATTGCCAATAGGCGTCGAGGTGTGTTCTTCCTTTCTTGTGCTTATTCTCTACTTCAAGTGCTTTAACTAGCGCCTTAGCGGCATTGTCAAACTGACCTTGATCATAGTAGATGACACCTAAATGAAGGTAGAAGTCAGAATTTGTGGCATCTTGCAGGATGGCTTTCTTGCAAAAGTTTTCTGCTAATGAGTAGTTGCGCTGGTTGTGCAGACAGATAGCAAGATTGTAGTTAGGTTCAGGTAAAAGTGGTTCAAGATTAAGTGCTTTTTCGAAACACCGACTCGCTTCAACAAAACTCTCTTGGTCTAGATAAACATTGCCTAAGTTACTATGGAATGATGAAAGCTGGCTGTTAATCGCAATGGCTTTTTGAAATTCTGCTATCGCAGGTGCAAATTGTCCAAGTGCATAATAATTCAAGGCAGTTAAATGGATGGCATTAGCCAGTTTTGGTTTTTTCTCAATAATTTTTGTACACAAGGAGAGTGACTCAGCATACTCTTTTTGACGAAATAATGCCTCGGCTCTGGCCATATTACTCTTTATACTCATTTTGAGCTTCCCCAAGAAAGTTCTATTTTGTTCAAAATAACATATTAGATTAAGGACCGAAAAAAAATCTATTGAAATTAGCGTAATCCCCCTAATTTCTTAAGTTACATGATATTATAGGTGCTCTCGTTTCTATTGATGCGATGGGTTGCTAAAAAGAAAGAAATAAAACAATCATTACTCAAAAATGCGCCTATTTTCTTGCTGTGAAAGGTAATCAAAAATCTTTCAATAAAGTGATAACGGAGATGTTTAAATATTTTTGAAGTACTGAGCCATCCAACCTAAAGATAGAGAATAATCGTGGGAGGATCGAAGCCAGAAGTAGTCAGGTTTTATTGGCTAACAACTCAACAAGGATTTTTCTGATTGGGCTAGATTAAAAACGATTGAGATAAGCATGAGTTATCGTCAAGAAAAAGGACAAGAAGCTAGCTTGGAATACCATTATAACATTAGTTCAGCAAAGCTGATTGAAGACAAGTTTCCCGAAGCCGTTCGTCAACATTGGGTTGTATAAAATAGCTTGCATTGGGTGCTAGATCTGACCATGAATGAAGACGCACTCTAAATTTACAAAGGTCATAGTGTAAAAAATATAGGAATACTACGTCAGATAGCACTTAATGTGCTCAGGAAATAACCTCTAAAAGGTCGCGTTGCATCTAAGGGAAGAAAAAGGACATGGATGAAAACATCCTACTTAAGAAAGTGTTAGAAACAGGCCGAACTGAAGTGGCTAAAAGTTAAATACTTATGCTAACACCCTGTTTATTAAAGTATTCTTTAAAGCTTCGCTTTTTCGATAGTTTGTATCCGATCATGGACATTGAGCTGCATTGTTAATCATTTTCTATTAAAACTAAAACATGACAACATTGCTCAATGGGCATGCCAAAAACGACAGCTTACAAGAGACGCTAAGTACACTCTAAGACATTAACATGTGTTAAATCTTATCCTATGACCTCATATAAAAAATTCATTGCCGTTCAATAAACTCATTAAACTTGGAGACGGTGTTAAGCCAGGGCGAGATCGCGAACGTTTTTTGAACAGAATTAGTTTATTTAATGAATTATTATGGTTCATAAAGTCTTCATAGCTTGGATGATTTTTTGTTTTTTGTTTGCAGGTTAAACGTAGCGTTCAAAAAACAAGCACTCGTGCGGTTACCCTGGGTGTTAAGCACGTTATCGTTAGTTCATCCCACACATTACACCAATAACGACTCCCATTACTGATAACAATGGCCCGAATAACAACATGCTGGTTAAAAGTTGTTTATATACTTCCCTGAACAGTAAATTAGCTTAAGGTAATGATAAAAAGTAAAAATATAATTTTGATTTGGGCTTGAATACCAGTGCTAAAATAAAAATACACCGAAATTAATAAAGCTATTATTAAGTGAAGGGCTAAAATCATATTGGTGTTAAAAAGAGTCTAGGTTTGCTCGTTATCATAACTATAAAGGAGTTAATTTATGTCTGGATGGTATGAGTTAAGCAAAAGCAGCAATGATCAATTTAAGTTTGTTCTGAAGGCTGGAAATGTAGAGGTCTTCTTACTAGTGAGCTATACAGTGCAAAAAGTGGTGCAAGCAATGGTATCGGGTCAGTTCAAAATAATTCCCAAGATGAATCAAAATTTTCCAAAGTAACCGCTAAAAATGCTAAGCCCTATTTCCATCTCAAAGCGGCTAATCATCAAATCATTGGCACTAGCAAAATGTATTCGGATATCACTGCTAGTGATAATGGCATAGGTTCTGTAATGGAACATGGTGACACTCCAACAATCAAAGACTTAAGTTAAAACTGCTCGTGCTTTCTACTGGCTCTCGACTCTCATCTGCCGAGCGCTGCTCTATTCTGTCAATCTTAGACACTTGCGCATCAGTCCCTAACAAATGCGCCGTAGTCATCCCCAACGCAGCTCTAACATGTTCAATATCTAAGAGGGCATAGGTGTTTGTTTGCTGTGATACTGACTCTTGCTTAAATCTCTGTCTATCGACAGGTGATTATGACCTCACGATTTGCTGGTGATTGACATCATGAAGTATTGTATTACCGCCATGCATAACACACTAGCTTGCTATGGTGCACCGTAATCATCAATGGTGACTACAATCCTGACACTGGCGGCTTAAAAAGATTTTTCAGTGCCGCGCTGTATAACAACAGCGCGCTGCGCGTTTGGTGATGCAATGCCACCGCGGCCTTTATCCGCGTTATCGATTCCTTTTGCTATTGCTATTAGGTTAGCTGATTGGCTGTGCCGACTGGGAAATACATCGCGTTTACCTTTCGCCACGTGTTGGTTATGGCGGCTATGATCCTTGATTAATTTTTTGATTATCTTTTCGATTGGCATTTTTTTTGATTATCTTTTTTGATAATTTTTTTTGGTAAATTGGCAGATCATTTATCTCTGTTGCTATCGCAGTCTGATCCGCTTTAGCGCTATAATTGCGTTTCATTTTTAGTTGCTAGGAGCAATTGTTTGTCATATTCATATATTCCGTTTGATCTTTATAAGCGTAAGTGGATTTTTAACCATAAAGATTTGCCTGTGTCAGATGATGATAAGGCCTTGATTAAACCACTGACCGATAAAAGTGCCATGGAAGTGTGGGATAAGTGGATAAGCAATAAAAGCAGCCGTGCGGAACTATTCGAGAAAGGTGATTGGCCAGCAAAGCAAGATGCTTGGACTGCAACGGATCATTGGCAATCGGCGTGGGACTCTGATGATATTGCGATGCCTGAAGCGATTACTAAACATATTCAATGGCCTGATGATACGGTTGTATATTTTTGCTATGAAAAGTACCAAATCATTGAAACGCGCTGGTGTGTGTTCGTGCGCAATTGGAAGAGTTTTTTATTTTTTGATGATGGTCCTATTTTAATGGCGCCAAAGCACAAGCAAGCGTTGATGTTTCAACAAAATGGCCAATATAAGTTAGGCGTTCGTGGTTAGTTTATGAGTCGTTAATCTAAGCGTACTTAAGCTAATAATTGAGCTAATAATTGAGCAAATTAATGGGATGAATGGCTGATATTGCAGTCGTTCATGTTGTAATGGTTTATACAGTGGTTATTTATATTGTTTTTTTTTAGAGAGTTTAGATGAAGTTATTAGCTTTAATTGGCTGTTTAGTGTTGACGCTGCCGTTGTTGGTGCAAGCAAGAATGATTGCCGATGTTGATGTTGCTGAGCAAATGAATGTTGCAGAGCAACCATTAATATTAAATGGTGCGGGCGTGCGCAGTAAATTTTTTATGGATATTTATGTAGCCAGTTTGTACTTACCTACCAAAGTTTATACGCTTGAAGATGTGCTCGCTCAGCCTATAGCGGTAATCCAATTAACCATTACTTCTTCGATGGCCACCTCAGAGAGAATGCGTGACGGCATTACGAAAGGTTTTGAGACTGCTACCGACAATGACACCCATTTTATTGCCAAAGAGATTGAACATTTCACTCAACAATTTGCTTACGACGTTGTCGACGGGGATCAATTTACTTTTGTGACCCAAAAAGGCAAGGGCGTGAGCAGCATTAAAAATGGTCAAGTTCAAGGTGATATTGCTGGAGAGGCTTTTCGTCAGGTATTACTTAACATTTGGTTAGGTGAAGAGTCTGCGCAACAAAGTTTACGCCAGGCAATGCTAGCTCAGTAACTCACCTGCTAGGTTCTAGGGCGGACTACGTCCTGCTAGTATCGCTTCGCTGCTAGGGCGGACTACGTCCTGCTAGTATCGCTTCGCTGCTAGGGCGGACTACGTCCTGCTAGGGTCGCTTCGCTGCTAGAGCGGACTACGTCCTGCTAGGGTCGCTTCGCTGCTAGAGCGGACTACGTCCTGCTAGGGTCGCTTCGCTGCTAGGGCGGACTACGTCCAGCTAGGGTCGCTTCGCTGCTAGGGCGGACTACGTCCTGCTAAGAACAGCTTCGCTGTTAAGACTTTATAGCCTCTATGCCTTCCGCTTTATTTTTTCCGTTTATTCGCTTGTTATCGGATGCGGCTCAGATTTTATAGTCTCTAGCCGCGAAGCGTCCTAGCAGCGAAGCGCTCTAGGCTGTTGCTCAGATTTTATAGCCTCTAGCCGCGAAGCGTCCTAGCAGCGCTCTAGGCTGTTGCTCTCTAGGCTTTATTAGGCTGTAAAATCATTACCGAGTGTTGAAATGGTGGAGGTTTTGCCTTTGTCATTGTAGGTTAAACTTGATGCATTACGGCTGGCTTGCAATGCTTGGGCAAATCGATTTAGGCTGGCGATATTGTGTTCAATTAAGCTGGCATTCTGGCTATTAATGTCTTTGCATTCTGCGAGAATAGATTTGGCCTGGGCGACTTTTTGTACCAGTCCAGGAGCTGTGGTAAGCAGGGCGTGCTGGGGGTGTTGAGCCAGTTTTTCGTCAGTCGCTTTCATATTGATTAAGCACTGGGTTTTGTCTTTGGAAAGCGTCAGTAGTTTGTCGGCATCTTGGTTTGTTAATGCGGCTTTTTCTTCAACAATAAGCAGTTTCAGCTGTGCTAAGGTCTGATTTTGGGTCTCTAACAGTGCACGTAGCTCATCGTTTGGTTGTTCGCTTGGTTGTTTATTTAGCTCTTCATTTAGCTCTGTCATAAATTACTCATTGGTTTTGTTAACTGACACTTATCTATGATGCAAGTTAGCACCTATTATCTGTGTGTCGTTAAAACAAATTAAAGAGTAACGTTTAACGGCTACTCTTTGTCAAACGATAGACTGCTTAGCTCTGCTTCAAAGCTGGCAATATTCGCAGCAAGCTTTTCTGGGTCGACTTTATAGCGTCCTTCAGAGATAGCGAGCTTAATTTCTGCGACCTTTTTTTGGTCAACTTCAGGTGTCGCTTCCATTTTTGCTTGCGCGCTCTGAAGCTGGTGAGCTTGAGCGGTGATGCTAACGGAATCGGCTTTAACCGGTGCCGCGGATTTTTGAGCCACAGCAGTATTAGATTGCTTAGCAGACTGCGTGTCACGTGCAGTGCGCATTTGGGTATTAGCCGCAGTGTTATGCTTAATGTCAATTGCCATTGGAGGCTCCAGCGTAATGTATTAGGTTCTTCAAACAGATTATCGGCACTGTTGGAAAAAACTTTAGTCCTAGTTTACATTCTTACTTCAACTTCGCCAACCCCAACCACCACCGCATCAAATTGTTTACTCGTGTTACTGTTTTTCACCCTGATGACGTCATCAAGATTGCCGTCACGCAGTGCTTCACCAAGGGTTTTTATTTGAACATTAGCGGTTCTAGCGTAGATGGAAACCGAGTCACCTTTGCACACAAAACACAGGTTATTACTCAATACAGGTGAGTCTTTTGCCACGCGACGTTTCACTCGCGAACCGATTAATGTGTGGGTATCAGAAAAAAAGTGGCCTCTTAAACTATATTGGTCAACATACATGATGTTTAAGTGATGTGGAGCAATAATTTGGTCTGGAGACAGTAGCTGGTTAGCCACCACGACAGGGTATTGTATTTCAACTCGAACAGAGAGATACATTTGCCATGGATAGTCATAGTCTGGGCTGATACAACTTAGTTTTACCATGTTATTTCGACTAATGGCTCTTTCACTGGCGAGTTCGGCATTAATCGGTGGATAGCAGCGCGGTGGACTAAGACGACCTTCAAGATTTTGTGGGGTAATTTGCACCTTAGCGTTGGCGTCGGCATCAATTTTTTTTGCGACCACCTCTTTAGCTAACGTATAAATGGCCGATAGTTTAGGTGTTACTATCTCTTCGCTAGCAAATGCTGGCAAAGAAAGCGTCATTGAGCACAAAAAACATAAAAAAAATACTTTCATAATGAAGATCCTAGCTTGTGTTGCCAGAATGCACCTATACTTTGGAGAACGAAAAATATGCGAGTAATCTCTGCATACGCAATAAGCTAAAAATGAGGTGAGGGCATGATAATAACATTTCCCTTTCGTCAAAAAAGTGTCAGTTCACTGTAAGTGTTAACTTAGTAAAAGTTAAAGCAAGTTGCATGCCCACTTTTAATTCAATAATTTGATAGGTATTTGCTAGGCTGCTGATGGTTTGCCCAGAATGTGTCATGTTCGTCTGATGAAAACCTCAATTGGGGGTAAATTGGGGGTAAATTAGAGACAGTAACGGTTATCAAATGGCCCTTTGTTCGGCTATTCACCTTGTATCGACTCACAATAGGCCCGCTATTGGCGCGGCGACTAACACTATTGTTAACATGTGAGTGCACCTTTATTAGCAAAACACATGGCATGTTTGATATTGCAGACTTGAAATAAACCCATTTTTAACGATTTATCCCCTCTCTTATCCAGGTTGAGGTTAAAATAGCTAGCAAGCGTATTATATTAAACCAAGGTTCACTATAATGTTAACCAACAATTTTATTCTTTTGAGTAACAGTTAACTACAAGGCTGTGTTATGTCGAGCATTTTAGAATCAGTAAATAAACGTACCCAGCTTGTCGGACAAAACAGATTAGAGCTGTTACTGTTTAAGCTTAACGGTCGTCAACGCTTTGGTATTAACGTATTTAAAGTAAAAGAGGTATTACAATGTCCTCCACTGACAAGGCTACCTAAGCTAAACCCCTATGTTAAAGGTGTTGCGCATATTCGTGGGGAAACCATTTCTATTATCGATTTAAGTGCAGCAACCGGTGGGCGTCCACTGACATCAACTGAAAATTGCTTTGTTATCATTTCCGAATATAACCGCAGTGTTCAAGGCTTTTTGGTCAGTTCTGTTGAGCGTATCATCAATATGAATTGGGAATCTATTTTGCCGCCGCCCCAAGGTTCAGGACGTTCTTCATATTTAACGGCTGTGACTGAGATTGAAGGTGAGCTGGTTGAAATTTTGGATGTTGAAAAAATTCTTGATGAAATTTCACCTGTTAAGACCTCTATCAGTAAAGAAGTCAGTGAGACGTTAACTATCGATAAAGAACAGCATTATCATATTATGGTTATTGATGATTCTACGGTGGCACGCAAACAAATTATTCGTTCGTTAGAGTCGTTAAATCTGCAAATCGATACCGCTAAAGATGGTAAAGAAGCGTTGATCATGCTGAAAAATATTGCCGCTGAAATGGATGATGTCTCAGTTGAGATCCCGCTGATTATTTCAGATATCGAAATGCCAGAAATGGACGGTTATACTTTAACTGCTGAAATTCGTGATGATCCAAAATTAAAGAACATAAAAGTAGTTCTACACACATCATTAAGTGGTGTGTTTAACCAAGCAATGGTAGAAAAAGTAGGTGCTAACGATTTTATTGCTAAGTTTAACCCCGATGAATTAGCCTCAGCGGTTAACAAACATTTGAGTTTATAAGCCTCTAATATTGAACAATATTAGAGGCTTAGCTCATTGGCCACATATTAGGAAGTTAATGTGACAGATAAATCACTTGCTGAAGCAGAGTACAATCAATTTAGGCTGTTTTTAGAGCAGCATAGCGGTATTGTGTTAGGTGAGAATAAACAATATTTAGTCCGCAGTCGTTTAGCGCCGTTGATGGGGAAGCATAATTTACCTTCTTTGTCTGAGGTGGTTAAAAAGTCGATGAAACCGATAGAACGTCAGCTGCGTGCTGAAGTGATAGATGCAATGACCACCAATGAAACCTTATGGTTTCGAGACCGTTATCCGTTTGAATTACTGAACAATACTCTACTGCCTGAATACAGTAAGCTTGGCAGACCGTTAAAAATATGGTCAGCGGCATGTTCTTCTGGGCAAGAACCTTACTCTTTGTCGATGACAGTGTTGGAATATCAACAGCGTAAACCCGGTGCTTTACCGGGCGGCGCGACGATTCAGGCAACGGACTTGTCACCATCAATGTTAGAGCGCTGTAAGAATGCTGAATATGATGGTTTAGCGCTGGCTCGTGGCTTGTCTGAAGAGCGTAAACGTCAGTTTTTTGATGCTTTACCGTCGGGCAACATGACAGTGAAAGATAATGTTAAGCGTTTAGTTAACTTTAGAGCACATAATTTACTTGAAAGTTATAGCTTATTAGGTAAGTACGATATTATTTTTTGCCGTAATGTATTGATTTATTTTGGGCCAGAGGCAAAGACTAAAATTTTGCGGCAATTTGCTGCCGCACTTAATCCCAAAGGTATTTTATTCTTGGGTGCGTCAGAATCTCTAGCAGGCTTAAGTGATGAGTTTACTATGGTTCGCTGTAATCCTGGTATTTATTACCAAAAGAAAATATAGATAAAATAACAAGTTAAGCTATTTATCATGCCGGCATTCGTCGGCATGTTTGTTTTTGTCTTTTATTCGTTTAAAAATTAAATTGTTGGCATAACCCTTGCTTTATTACTATCAGTTAGCTGATGGAGGCAATTTTATGGCGATTAATTTCGATAATGCATTAGGTGTTCACCAATATTCTTTGGGCATTCGAGCTCAAAGAGCAGAAGTAATTTCAAGTAATATCGCCAATGCCAATACTCCTCATTATAAAGCTCAAGATGTTAATTTTGCTGCTGCCATGAAATCGGCAAGCTCGCATCAACAGGGCTTGAGTATGAGTCAAACCACAGACAAACATTTTGATTTAACGGCGTTAAGTCAACAACATGTTCAATATCGTATACCAAATCAGGCCGATACTGGCGATGGTAATACCGTCGATACCCAGAAAGAACAAGCAGCATTTATGCAAAATTCGCTCGAATATCAAATGTCATTAGGCTTTCTTGAGGGCAAATTTAATGGCATGCGTAAAGCATTGAGAGGTGACTAATCATGAGTTTATTCAATATTTTCAATGTGTCTGGTTCGGGTATGTCAGCGCAGTCAGTGCGTTTGAATACTACCGCCAGTAATATTGCCAATGCTGATTCGGTGTCAAGCAGTGTCGATAAAACCTATCGTGCACGTCATCCTGTTTTTGAGGCCGAAATGCTAAAAGCCAATAGCCAGCAAGACAGTTCGCCTGGCGTCAGCGTTAAAGGCATTGTCGAAAGTAACAAACCATTATTAAAAGAATACTCGCCAGACCATCCAATGGCGGATGGTGATGGTTTTATTTACAAACCTAATGTCAATGTGATGGAAGAAATGGCCGATATGATTTCTGCATCACGCTCTTATCAAATGAACGTTCAGGTGGCTGATGCAACTAAGTCTATGTTGCAACAGACGTTAAGGATGGGTAAATAGTATGATTATTCAAGGAGGTAACAATGAGCCTCGTTAACTCTTACAGTCAGTCTTTACCGCAACAGTCCAGTAGTGCTTCAAACACAAGTGCTACAACCAAAAATTCTGTGCAGGCAAATACGACCACCACGACCACAGGTAATCCTTTTCTTGACGGAATTCGCTTACCTGAAGAAAGTGCGATACCTGAAGCAAAAGATCAGATGTTAAAGCAAGATGATTTCTTTGCTTTACTCAGTCAACAGTTGTCGATGCAAGATCCCTTTAAACCGGTTGATAATGATCAAATGATTGCCCAAATGGCATCATTTTCCACAGTCGATGGTATTTCAAATCTTAATGATGAAATTCTTAACCTCAATACTGTGATGAGTTCTAGCCAAGCATTGCAAGCTTCTGGTTTAGTGGGCCGTAAAGTGCTTATTCCTTCTGATACTGGGGCTATTTCTACTGAAAACTCGGAAATTAAAGGGGTGATCAGTACGCCATCAACCATCGAATCTATTTCGGTCAGAATTGAAGATGAGTCGGGTCAGCTGATTAAGAGCTTTAATATTGATGGCAGTAAAGGCGGCAATGTTGATGTGACGTGGGATGGTTTAGATTCAGATGGCCAACCCGCAGAAGCCGGTAATTACGCCATTAAGGCTAGCGGTAAAGTGGATGGAACGTCGGAAGATTTAGCCGTATCGACTTATGCCCATGTTACCAGTGTGTCATTGGGCACTGTGGCGACAGGCGCTATTTTGAATTTGCGTGGAGTAGGTGGAATTAAGTTATCTGACGTACTCGCAGTATCTGAAACATAATACGGCCATCAATAAAGAGTTGGCTGTCATCATAAATGAATTAATTGTGAGAGGTGAAACATGTCATTTAATATCGCACTGAGTGGTATTGCTGCCGCGCAAAAAGACTTAAATACAACCGCGAATAACATCGCGAACGTGAATACTATTGGCTTTAAAGAGTCTCGGACAGAGTTTGCTGATGTGTATGCCAATTCTATTTTTTCCAACGGTAAAACCGCAGTGGGCGGCGGTGCCACCACCTCACAAGTTGCGCAACAGTTTCATCAAGGTAGCTTGCAATTTACCAGTAACTCGCTAGATATGGCGATAAGTGGAGGGGGTTTCTTTGTTACCTCGTCAGAATTAGGCACTAAAGATCAATCATTTACTCGTGCGGGTGCATTTAAAGTTGATTCAGGCAATTACATGGTTGACTCAGCAGGTAACTTTTTACAAGGTTTCCCTGTTGATGAAGATGGTAATTCAACGTCGGTGAGCTTAACCACCACCAAACCCATTGAGATCCCAGATAAAGCGGGCAGCCCAGTAAAATCGTCAAACGTTGAAATACAGATGAATCTTAATGTGGGAGAGAATGCATTAGATCCAGCTAACTTTAATCCTAAAGATTCTGACACCTTTAATAATTCCACCTCAGTGACGATTTATGATTCGCTAGGTGAGTCACATATTATGACCAGTTACTTTATTAAGCCTGAGCAGGGTTCATATACTGGCGAAAGTAATTGGGTGGCCTTTTATGCGGTTGATGGAAAGCCTGTTGACACGACTGTTGCTGGCAGTTATGAAACAGATACTGATGATGATGGCACCAAAGATAATAGTGCATTGGCAGAAGCTGCTGATCCCGATGGATTAGGAGGAACATGGTCGGGTGCCGTGCTTACCTTTAACTCAGTAGGTGCCAATATAAGCAGCGACCCCGTTTCGATCACCACGGAGTCATTAGGCACTGCGGGTGCAAATACTTTAGGCCCTGAGGCCGATGGTACGCAAACTCTTAATATAAAGTTTGATAATCCAACCCAGTATGCTTCTCCGTTTGAAGTAACTAAATTAGCCCAAGATGGTATTACCGTTGGCCGATTGACTAACGTAGGTATTGGCGCTGATGGATTAGTGACCGCAAGCTACAGTAATGGCTCAACGGTGCCGTTATCACGAGTAGCCTTGGTGCGTTTTGCCAATGAGCAAGGACTCACTCAGGTGGGGAATACGTCTTGGAAAGCCAGTATCGATTCAGGTGCAGCATTAGCGGGAGAGGCCAATAGTGGTACCTTTGGTGATATAAAATCTTCTGCGCTTGAACAGTCAAACGTTGAGTTAACCACCGAGCTTGTGGATTTAATCTCGGCTCAGCGTAACTTCCAAGCCAACTCGCGTACCCTTGAAGTGAACAATACTTTAAACCAAACCATATTACAGATCCGCTAAGTTAACCACACGTCATGATAGGTGTTGCCGTTTGCGGCAACACCTTGCCTTTACCCCTTCATTATTAGTCCTCATTATTAGTCCTCGTTATTATTCCCTGGTGTTGTTTGATACTTTTTTGACACTCATGAGTTATTCGTTAATGTTAATTCTTAACTGATTCAATCTATTACATCTCCATAATCCGCCTTAAAACTCATTGGCATGATGCTTGCTTATTCTGTGTATATAAATTGTTTTTGCAGAAAGTTTGACGGAGCAACAAATGGACAAATTTCTTTATATTGCCATGAGTGGCGCAAAGCAAGGTATGAATGCCTTAGCAGTAAGTGCTAACAATCTTGCCAACGCCAATACTGATGGATTTAAAGCTGACATGGTCCAAGCCCGTTCAATGCAGGCCTTTGGTGAAGGCTTGCCTACGCGAGTATTTGCGATGATGGAAAGCCCCGGCAGTAACTTTAACGGCGGTCCCATTCAAACCACAGGTCGCGACCTTGATATCGCAGTTAAGGGCGATGGCTGGGTTGCCGTACAAGCGGCTGACGGTTCAGAAGCTTACACCCGTGCAGGCAGTTTGAAATTTGACAGTACCGGTTTGCTGTTAAATAGCAGCAATCGCCCTGTGATGGGCAATTCCGGTCCTATTGTGTTGCCTATCCCCATTGAGAAAGTAGAAATTTCGGCCAACGGTATTATTTCAGTTAGGCCCCAAGGGGCGACTGCCGAAGTGGTTGAAGAAGTGGCGAGGATTAAATTAGTTAATCCTGGTAACGAGAACATGATGCGCGGTGAAGATGGTTTGTTCCGCCTGATTGCCGGTGGCGATGCGCCAAAGGACCCCGGGGTTGAAGTTGTCAGTGGCGCAGTTGAAGGCAGTAATGTCAATTCAGTGCAAGAAATGGTCGCCATGATCGATATTCAACGTCGATATGAAATGCAAGTCAAAATGATGAAGAACGCTGAAGAAATTGATAAGGCGTCAGCTTCTTTGATGAGAATCTAGTTAGGAGTAATTATTATGCATCCAGCGTTATGGATAAGTAAAACAGGTGTAGATGCCCAGCAAACCAACATTGCGGTTATTTCTAATAACGTGGCTAACGCCAGTACTGTCGGATTTAAGAAAAGCCGAGCGGTATTTGAAGACCTACTTTATCAAACCGTTAATCAAGCCGGTGGCATTAGCTCAGACAACAGCAAGTTACCCAATGGCTTAAATATTGGTGCTGGTACTAAGGTTGTTGCTACCCAAAAAATGTTTACCCAAGGCAACATGCTCACCACCGATAACTCATTAGATTTAATGATTGAAGGTTCAGGCTTTTTTGAAGTGCAAATGCCAGATGGTACTGCTGCTTATACCCGTAATGGTCAGTTTAGCTTGGATGATACCGGTCAGATTGTTACCCCAGGTTCAGGCTATGTGGTTCAGCCGCCGATCACTATTCCCGATGATTCCTCCAGTATTACCGTATCCGCATCGGGTGAAGTGTCAGTGCAAACCCCAGGTACTGCAGCTAGTCAGGTGATTGGCCAGTTAACCATGACCGATTTTATTAATCCGTCAGGTTTAGATCCCCTAGGACAAAACTTGTATACCGAAACGGGTGCCAGTGGCACGCCTATCCAAGGTACGGCATCCCAAGACGGTTTAGGCTCTATTCGCCAAGGGGCACTGGAAACCTCTAACGTCAATGTGACTGAGGAATTGGTCAACCTTATTCAAGGACAACGTATTTACGAGATGAACTCCAAAGTGATCTCGGCGGTTGATCAAATGCTGTCTTATATTAATCAGAATCTCTAAGGCGTTAAGATGATTAAATACATTGCGTTAGCGTCAATGGTGTTATTAATTGGCTGTAGTTCTACGCCCAAGAAACCCATTGAAGATGACCCCTTTTATGCGCCGGTATACCCAGATACGATACCGACACAAGTGGCGGCAACGGGATCTATTTATCTTGATAGCCAAGCATCAAGCTTGTATTCCGATATTCGTGCTCATCGCGTCGGTGACATTATTACGGTGACCTTAAAAGAATCAACCCAAGCATCGAAAAGCGCCAATAACGAAATCAAAAAAGACACTGATTTAAGCGTTGAACCAATATATGCCGGCGGCAAAAACATTTCCATAAGCGGCGTCCCAATTGATTTGGGTTACGGCGACAGCATGAATACCAAGCGCGAGTCTGATGCTGACCAATCAAACAGTTTAAATGGCAGTATTTCAGCCAATGTCATTCAAGTGCTCAGTAACGGCAACTTAGTGATCCGTGGCGAAAAATGGATTTCGATCAATAACGGTGATGAGTTTATTCGCATCACAGGGATGATCCGCAGCGAAGACATTAACCCAGATAATACTATCGATTCGACACGAGTGGCCAACGCTCGCATTCAGTATAGCGGCACCGGTACGTTTGCTGATGCCCAAAAAGTCGGTTGGCTGAGTTCATTCTTTATGAGTGAGTGGTGGCCTTTTTAAGGAGTAATGGATGAAAACTAAACTGATTGTGGCGACGGTATCGATAGTCGCGTCGATATTAATGTTAACCGCGCCTGCACATGCAGAGCGGATTAAAGACATCGCCAGTATTCAAGGGGTGCGAAGTAACCAATTAGTCGGTTATGGGCTGGTGGTCGGTTTGCCTGGTACGGGGGAAAGTACCCGTTATACCGAACAAACATTTAGCACCATGCTGAAAAACTTCGGCATCAATTTACCTGATTCGGTTCGTGCTAGCTCAAAAAACATCGCCGTCGTTGCGGTGCATGCAGAAATGCCAGCCTTTATTAAACCGGGTCAAAAACTTGACATTACCGTGTCCAGTTTAGGCCAAGCAAAAAGTTTACGTGGCGGCACCTTATTACAAACCTTCTTAAAAGGGGTGGACGACAATGTCTATGCCATTGCTCAGGGCAGCTTAGTTGTCAGTGGTTTTAGTGCTGAAGGGCTTGATGGCTCAATGGTGATCCAAAATACCCCAACGGTCGGCCGCATTCCCAGTGGCGCCATTGTCGAGCGCAGTGTGGTCAGTCCCTTTGCCAGCGGTGATTACCTTACCTTCAATTTACGTCGTGCTGATTTTTCTACCGCTAAACGCACCGCAGATGCGATTAATAATTTACTCGGCCCTGATATGGCCAAGGCCATTGATGCCACCTCTATTCAAGTGAGTGCGCCACGGGATGCATCACAGCGAGTGTCATTTTTATCGGTATTAGAAAACATCGACGTTATACCGGCAGAAGAATCTGCCAAAGTGATTGTTAACTCACGTACTGGCACCATAGTGGTTGGCCAAAACGTTAAGTTATTACCAGCCGCGGTGACCCACGGCGGATTAACCGTCACCATTGCCGAAGCCACCCAAGTGTCACAACCTAACGCATTAGCGGGCGGCGATACGGTTGTTACCGCCAACAGTACGATTGATGTGTCAGAAAAAGATCGTCGTATGTTTATGTTTAACCCAGGCACCACACTTGATGAACTTGTCAGAGCCGTGAATTTAGTGGGCGCAGCCCCATCTGATGTCCTTGCCATACTCGAAGCGTTAAAAATGGCAGGCGCTTTGCATGGTGAACTCATCATCATCTAATAATTGTCGGAATGACTATGGATAAGTTGTCAGCTTCATCGAACTTTTTGGATCTAGGAGGACTAGATTCACTTCGCGTCCAGGCCCAGAAAGACGAGAAGGGGGCACTTAAAGAAGCGGCTAAGCAATTTGAAGGTATTTTTATTCAAATGCTAATGAAAAGCATGCGAGATGCCAATGCCGCGTTTAAGTCAGACAGTCCAATGAACAGTGAAACCACCGCGTTTTTTGAAAAAATGCGCGATGAGCAAATGTCGGTCGATCTATCAAATAAAGGCATGTTAGGGCTAGCTGAGATGATGATGCAGCAACTAGACCCTGAAGATAGCGCCGTTACGCCAGCATCGGTATTGCGTGGCAATAGCGATTATAAAGTTAATCCGAGTATGTTTGCAGCGCCGCCAACGGCATTAGATAACGACACCCTTGATGCCATTGCGCCAAAAGATCAAATAGCAGCATCGCATTCTATTATCGGCCACTCTGTTATAGATAGCGCCGAATCTATGCGACCTATGTCGGCCCAGCTTTCTAGTGCGTTAGAGGCTAAACCGTTATCCAGTGTGTTAGACAGCGAGCAATTAGCGAGTGTGTTACGCGGTGAACAATTAGCCAGTCAAGCAGCGCAAGCAGGCAAAGGTTTGCCGCAGGCAGATGTTACTGTGCCAAAAGATAAAGGCATTATGGTGAGTCAATTTACCAGCCCTGAGCATTTTATCTCAGTGTTATATCCCCACGCTGAAAAAGCGGCTAAATCTTTGGGAACCTCTGCAGAAGTGTTAATTGCTCAATCCGCGTTAGAAACGGGTTGGGGCCAAAAAGTGGTACGTCGTAACGACGGCACCATGAGTCATAACTTATTTAATATCAAAGCAGACAAACGTTGGCAAGGTGAGAAAACCTCAGTCAATACATTGGAATTTGAAAAGGGCATTGCGGTGCAACAAAAAGCGGATTTCAGAATGTATGACAACCTTGAGCAGAGCTTTAATGACTTTGTGTCGTTTATTAGCCAAGGCGATCGTTATCAAGATGCGCGCAAAGTGGCCGCTGAGCCGACTCAATTTATTAAAGCGTTGCAAAAAGCCGGCTACGCCACCGACCCTCAATATGCCGATAAAGTCATCAATGTGATGAAGTCGGTAAAAGAAGGCCTTAAATCTGTATTACCTGTGGAGACTCAATAATGTCGATTGACTTACTCAATATCGCTCGCACAGGTATTCAAGCATCCCAAGCACAATTAGGCGTCACCAGTAATAACATCGCTAATGCCAATACTGAAGGTTATAACAGGCAAGTCGCGACTCAGGCGTCATCACAATCTCAACACTTGGGCAATAATTTTTATGGCACCGGCACGTATGTGTCCGATGTTAAACGTGTTTATAACGAATTTGCCGCACGTGAGTTACGGATTGGCCAAACTAGTATGAGCGCGGCTGAAACCTCTTACAGTAAGTTAAGCGAACTAGACCAAATTTATGCTCAAGTGGGCCAAATGGTGCCCGAAAATTTGAATAACTTTTTTGCCAGCATTAATAGTGTCGCCGATTTACCCAGCGACCTTGGTATTCGCAGTAGCAGCCTTAGTTCGGCGCAGCAGTTGGCCAATGGCCTAAATCAAATGCAATCACAACTTGATGGCCAGGTGAAACAAACCAATAGCCAAATTGAAGCCATTACTACTCGTATTAATGAGATTGGTAAAGAGCTAGGCAGCCTCAATGTAGAGTTGATGAAATCTCAAGATCAAGACAGCCAAGTGCTAGACAAGCAAGGTGCTCTCATTCTAGAACTGAGCGAATATGCCCAGGTCAATGTGATCCCGTTAGACACAGGTGCCAAGTCCATTATGCTTGGCGGCTCAATGATGTTGGTGTCGGGTGAAGTGTCAATGTCGATGGGCATGAGTGCCGGCGACCCTTATCCCAATGAGCCGCGCATTAATGCCTCCATTGGCGATAAAACCCTTAATGTCGATCCGTCTAAATTGGGCGGCCAATTAGGCGCATTATTTTCTTTTCGGGACGACACCTTAATACCCGCCAGTACTGAACTTGGCCAATTAGCACTTGGGGTGGCAGACACCTTTAATGGAATGCAATCAAAAGGAATTGATTTAAATGGTGAGGTTGGCAGTAACATTTTTACTGATATTAACGATCCGTTAATGGCATTAAGCCGGGTAGGGGCGTTTTCAACCAATAAAGGCACTGCAACAGGAGTGTCAGTCAATATTGATGATGTTGGCGCGTTATCGGGTGGCAGTTATGAGTTGAGCTTTATCTCGGCAACAAATAACTACCAACTGAAAGATACTCAAACCGGCAAAGTGTCACCGTTGGTATTATCAGGCAGTCAACTTACTGGCGGTGCAGGTTTTAGCATTAACATTGCCAGTGGCGCAATGGCCGATGGCGACAAGTTTGAAATTCGCCCAACTGCGGGTGGCGCTGCAGGCTTAAAAGTGGTGATGACCGACCCTAAAGGCATTGCCGCCGCAGGGCCGACCTTAACATCGGCCACTGCTAACTCAGGTAACACGGCCATTAGCTTAAATAGCATGGATTCATCTGCTGGTGGCTTTCAAGGTATCGGATCATCTATTACCTTCCAACTTGATACTGCTGCGAACACATATGAATCTTTTAATGCCGCTGGTGCCTCATTAGGCACAGGCGCTATCACAAATAACAATATCAACGCTTTTGGTATGGATTTCGATATTACCCGTAATGGTACCGCTACCGCCGACAGCTTTACGTTTGATTTGTCATTGGCCGAAGGTGACAACAGCAATGCGGTAGCAATGGCGAGCTTATCAAATAGCAAACTAATGAATAACGGCACGGGCACATTAACCAGCGTATTTGAAAATACTAAACTCGATATCGGCAGCCAAACTAAATCTGCTGAAGTGCGCGTTAGCTCCGCCACGGCCATATATCAACAAGCTAGCAACCGTGTTCAAAGTGAGTCAGGTGTCAACCTTGATGAAGAAGCCGCAAACTTAATGCGCTTCCAACAATCTTATCAAGCCTCCGCCAGAATTATGACAACAGCCCAAACCATTTTCGATACTTTATTCAGCTCGGTTCGCTAGGAGATAAATCATGAGAATTTCTACCGGACAAATGTTTCAACAAAACACCAATAGCATTTTAGAAAAACAATCTGCCACCAACACCATCATGGCGCAAATTTCCAGCGGCAAAAGGGTTAACACCGCCGGCGATGACCCTGTCGCTGCCATTGGTATTGATAACTTAAAGCAAAAAAATGCTTTGGTAGACCAGTTTGTAAAAAACATTGATTACGCCACCAGTCATATTCAACAAGCCGAAAGCCAGTTAGGCCAAGCCGATACCTTGGCTGGCAGCATGAAAGAGTTAGTGCTCCGCGGCGCCAACGGCAGCATGACGACTGCCGAGCGGCAAGTGATTGCCGATGACATGCGTCAAAGTCTTGAGCAATTAATGTCCATTGCCAACACCAAAGATGAATCAGGTAATTATATCTTTGCCGGTAATAAAACCAACAGTACGCCGTTTGCTTTGGATAATAACGATCAAGTGGTGTACAGCGGTGACTCAGGTACTCGTAAAAGCAATATTGCCGCAGGGGTGCAAGTTAATACCAATGTGTCAGGCGATGCGGCATTTATGAACGCCGCCAATGCCATGGGCGATTACGGCGTCAATTATTCGTCAACCCAGCAAGGTGATTTTGTCGTAACTAGCGCCAAGGTTACTGACTCGACAACCTATACTACTGGTTCTTATAGCTTTAGCTTCGCCGACGACGGTGCAGGCGGGCTTAATGTTTCAGTAACCGACAGCGCGGCCCCCCCGGTTACTACGGTAACGGCTTTTGATGCATCTGTGCCGGTCAGCGTTAACGGCATGGCAGTCAAAATAGACGGCGAGCCTAAAGCAAACGATAGTTTCAGCATTAAAGAACAGCCACAAGTCAGTATTTTCGAGACCTTCAGCAAGGCTATCGCATTATTTGAAAGCGGCGATGACGCCCAAACCCCTGCCGGTAAATCAGAGTTGGCACAACTATTGAATAACATTGATAGTGGCGTCAATCAAATGAGTCAGCAACGCAGCGTTACGGGCAACAGCCTTAAAGCGCTGCAACAGTATAGCGACAATCATACTGATGAAAAATTGATTAACACCTCGGCATTATCAAGACTAGAAGATTTAGATCTTGCCTCGGCCATTACCGAATTTGAAAAGCAACAATTAGCGCTCAATGCCGTATCGAGTGTGTTCAGTAAAATCAGCTCGACCAGTTTATTTGATTATATATAAACATAATGTAGATAGGTTCTTATGCTTGGTCAGTTTTGCTTGGCCTTAAGTCAGTATCTATCGATAAGTTCATACACCTTAAACAGTTTGCATGATTAACCGTTTAGCCAAGCTCCGAGTCTTGGCGTTCAACTAAGAAGAGGATTCAATATTATGGCTATTTCAGTTAATACCAACGTTACATCCATGAAAGCCCAGGGCAATTTAAATAAAGCGCAAACCGCTACTTCAACCTCCATGGAGCGTTTAGCGTCAGGTCTGCGCATCAACAGCGCTAAAGATGATGCTGCTGGTATGCAAATCGCCAATCGTATGACCAGTCAGATTAACGGTATTGGCGTCGCCATTCGTAATGCCAACGATGGTATTTCGATTGCACAAACTGCTGAAGGCGCCATGAATGAGTCGACCAATATATTGCAACGGATGCGTGACTTATCATTGCAATCTGCCAACGGTTCAAACTCATCTGATGACCGTGCAGCTATGCAAAAAGAAGTGAATTCATTACAAGCTGAGTTAACCCGTATTGCTGAAACTACCTCATTTGGTGGCCAGAATTTACTCGATGGTTCTTATGGTACTCAGTCATTTCAGGTCGGTTCTGATGCCAATCAAACCATTGATGTGTCACTGAAATCGGTATCTGCCACCAGTATTGGGGCGTATCAAAGTAACGCTGCAGGTAGTCTATTTGGTGGAGGGCTTGTTGCCGCCGCGGCTGGCACAAATGGTTCAACGGGTGAAACGTTAACCATTACTCAAGGTACTAGCACTACGAATATAGTGTCAGTAGATGAAGATACTGCCACTGAGTTGGTCTCCAAAATTAACCAAGCCGGAACGGGCGTAACCGCTTCTGCTGAAACGACAGTCCAAGCTAATTTAACTGCTGCATTTGATACTTCGTTAATCATGAATGTTGATGGTGGTAGCGGGAAAACAGCGTCTTTAAATTTAACCGGTATTAGCTCTAACGCTGACCTTGCAACCGCGATAAATGATACCTCTGGTGATACTGGCGTAACTGCAAATTTGGATAACGGTACCCTGACTATCACCAGTTCTACCGGTGCCGATATTAACTTCACATCGCTGGCATCAAATACAACAGGTGCATTGGAGTTAAAGAACGTTGCTGCAGACGGTACAGCATCAGCAGCTACTGACGTAACCACCGCCGGTGTTGTAGCAACCGCGGCAGGTGCCATTACATTAAGTTCAGCTGACAGCTTTACGCTAACAGGTACAGCGGGTCCAGCTGAAATAACCGGTGAAGCGGCAGGTGTATTTGCGGGTGTTAGCACAGTTAATATAGGTACTGCATCCGGCGCGCAAAGTGCCATTGACATCATTGATGGCGCCATTGCCGGGATTGACAGTTCTCGTGCTGGCTTAGGTGCAGTGCAAAACCGAATGGACTTTACCATTAACAATCTGAGTAGTATTCAAAATAACGTCACCGATGCGCGTAGTCGTATTCAAGATGTTGACTTTGCTTCAGAAAGTGCTGAACTCAGTAAGCAGCAAATTCTATCGCAAGCCTCATCGTCTATGTTGGCGCAGGCCAATCAATTGCCACAGGTCGCGTTATCTTTACTCGGTGGTTAATGAGTAAAATAGTATTTTCTATAGTTAAATAGGCCCCTTTGTTAAGGGGCCTATTTTCTTTTTGTTACTGTAAAATAAAAATGTTGTCAAAAAAACTAAAGTTCCTCCGTTTATTGCCGTTAGCATAAGTGTAACCAATATGATCCGCCTGGCTTAATACAGACAGGCAATGTCTACAGTCAGGAATACGAGGAATTAAATCATGGCTATTTCAGTAAATACTAACGTCACTTCAATGAAAGCCCAGGGCAATTTAAATCAAGCGCAAAGTGCTACTTCTACATCGATGGAACGCCTTGCTTCAGGTCTACGCATCAACAGCGCCAAAGATGATGCTGCCGGTATGCAAATTGCCAATCGTATGACCAGCCAAATTAATGGTATTGGTGTGGCCATGCGTAACGCTAACGATGGTATTTCGATTGCACAAACCGCCGAAGGTGCCATGGGTGAGTCAACCAACATTTTACAGCGGATGCGTGACTTGTCTTTGCAGTCTGCCAACGGTTCAAACTCATCTGATGACCGTGCAGCTATGCAAAAAGAAGTGAATTCATTACAAGCTGAGTTAACCCGTATTGCTGAAACTACCTCATTTGGTGGCCAAAACTTACTCGATGGCTCTTATGGTACGCAAGCATTTCAAGTCGGTTCTGAAGCCAACCAAACCATTAATGTGTCACTAAAATCGGTATCTGCCACCAGTATTGGGGCATATCAAAGTGATGCAAAAGGTAGTCTATTTGGTGGAGGGCTTGTTGCCGCCGCGGCTGGCACCAATGGTTCAACGGGTGAAGAGTTAACTATTACTCAAGGTACTAGCGCTACGAAAATAACGTCAGTAGATGAAGATACTGCCACTGAGCTGGTTGCCAAAATCAACCAAGCCGGAACGGGCGTAACCGCTTCTGCTCAAACCAATGTTCAGGCTAATTTAACTGCTTCATTTGATACTTCGTTAATCATGAATGTTGATGGTGGTGCAGGGAAAACAGCTTCTTTAGATTTAACCGGTATTAGCTCTAATGAAGCACTTGCAACCGCGATAAATGATACCTCTGGTGATACTGGCGTAACTGCAAATTTGGATAACGGTACCCTGACTATCACCAGTTCTACCGGTGCCGATATTAACTTTACATCGCTGGCATCAAATACATCAGGTGCATTGGAGTTAAAGAACGTTGCTGCAGACGGTACAGCATCAGCAGCTACTGACGTAACCACCGCCGGTGTTGTAGCAACCGCGGCAGGTGCCATTACATTAAGTTCAGCTGACAGCTTTACGCTAACAGGTACAGCTGGTCCAGCTGAAATAACCGGTGAAGCGGCAGGTGTATTTGCGGGTGTTAGCACGGTTGATATTGGTACTGCATCCGGCGCGCAAAGTGCCATTGACATTATTGATGGCGCCATTGCTGGGATTGATAGTCAGCGCGCCGAGTTAGGTGCTGTGCAAAACCGCATGGACTTTACTCTTAATAACTTAAGTAGTATTCAAAATAACGTGTCTGACGCACGTAGCCGTATTCAAGATGTCGACTTTGCCTCAGAAAGTGCTGAACTCAGTAAGCAGCAAATTCTATCGCAAGCCTCATCTTCAATGCTTGCGCAGGCGAATCAGTTACCACAAGTGGCATTGTCGCTACTTTAATCACTCAGTGAGTGAATAGCAGCTTGATAGTAATTGACTGAGTGGATCAGTAACATAGCGTCAAATGGAAAAGGAAGATTCACACTGTTGGATCTTCCTTTTTGTTACTTACGCATATAAATTACATATGCACATAAATTAATAGAGCTATATAGGGTGGTAACTCTTGTGAAGGGGTAATGTTGCTTTGTTGACCAAGTAGTCCCAACGTGAAACACGTTAGAGGGAGTACAATGATGAGAGAGGATGTTATGGATAATAATTTACTGGGTATTACACATTCACCTGTAAGCCCCTCTGCAACAAATAGGCCTGTAGTTGCACTCAATAGACATGAAACCGGATTAGATGCTACATCTGATACCTCTGATACAAGTGTTGCTGCGCCGTTAACGGTTGAAAAAAACACTTATGTTGCAGAAGCCGACAAAGTGGCGCTGGCCAAGGCGGAAACTGAAACGGTAATTGAAACTGAACAATCCGTTGCGGATAAAGACCAACAATCCGAGGCTGAAGTATTGGCTGAAGTGGTTGAGCAGTTGTCTGAGGTGGTGACATTAATGAATAAAGGCCTCGCATTTTCGGTTGACGAAGATTCCGGCTCCGCGATTGTTAAAGTGATGGATATTGACACCGGTGACATTATACGCCAAATTCCCAGCGAAGAAGCTTTGGAGTTGGCGCAAAAATTGCAAGATGTAAAGGGCTTGTTGCTGAAAACTCAAGCCTAAATGATAGCTAATTCGCTTATTCGCTAATTAACTTGAAAATTTGACTACGCTTTTTATGAGATAAATTGAGGTAAATATGGGGTTAACATCGGTTGGACTGGGATCGGGTCTTGACATTAACGGTATTGTATCCGCTTTAGTTACCTCAGAGCAGGCTCCTAAGGTGGCACGATTTGACTCCACAGAGGGTGCCATTACTGCTGAAATATCAGCCTTGGGCTCATTAAAAAGCGTGTTGTCGGAATTTCAAGATAGCTTAAGTTTTCTGTCCAAAACAGATTCATTCGACAGTCAGAGCGTGAAACTTTCACAAAGTACTTATTTAAGTGCCTCTGTGAGTAATGATGCTGTGTCAGGCAGCTATAATGTTGCCGTTGAGCAACTAGCCCAAAGTCAAAAAGTTGGCTCTTTAGCCGTAACTGATGTAACTGCGCCTTTAGATGAAGGCTCGTTAAACTTTGCCGTTGATGGTGAAAGCTTTGATATTGCGGTGACCACAGACGATACCCTGCAATCGCTGGTGACTAAAATAAATGCTGCTGACGACAATGTTGGCGTGACCGCCACCATAGTGAACAGTGATGCCGGCGCCCAGTTAGTCCTCACCTCTAACAAAACCGGCACCGCTAATAATATGAGTGTCACCGCAACCGATACTGGCGCGGGCACAGTGCTTGCCGATACTTTTGTCATGACCGAACTACAACCCGCTAAAGATTCGATTATCTATATCGATGGCTTAAAACTCACCTCCAGTAGTAATACCGTTGATAATGCGATTGATGGGGTGACCCTTAATCTAAAAGATGCCGATATTGCTAAGTTAACCACATTGACGGTTGCCCAAAGCACCAGTTCAGTCAAAACAGGTATAAAAGCATTTGTTGAGTCATATAATGCCATGTCAAAAACTATTGCTGATTTGACCAGTTATAATGCCGCTACCGAGCAAGCGGCAGCTTTACAAGGAGACTCCTTGCCTCGCGGGATCCAAAGCCAGTTAAGAGGGGTGATTTCATCGGCATTTTCTACCTCTAATGGTAATTTGTCTCTGGCCTCCATCGGCATTACCACGACGCGCAGCGGCACTTTAGAAATTAATGATGATATTTTAACCGAAGCGTTGAAAAATAATGTTGCTGGCATTAAAGAAATGTTTACCACTGAAGATACCGGGGTGGCGGCAAAGTTAGACGGTTACCTTGATTCGTATGTTGGCACTGGATCTATTATTGATAGCCGTGATACCTCCCTTGATAATCGCTTAGATCGCTTGAGCGATCAGCGAGAAGCATTTGCCCGAAAAATGTCAGCATTTGAAGACCGCTTATTTAAACAGTATAACTATATGGATTTGATTGTCGGTCAATTGAGCACCCAAAGTGACAATTTACAATCGCGATTGGATTCTCTCCCTGGGCTTGTGAGACAAAATGATTAATCCAATGTTTAATCGAATGCTACCGGTTTAATCAATCTGTTTAAAAGAGAACAGCGAGTTGACAATTATATGACGACCACAGAACAACAAGTGTTAATTGATAATTTGGATGCCATTAGCGAACAATGCAAGACGGTATTGAACAGGTTAAAAAGCAAAAATGACCTAGAAGAGTTTGATGAGTTGGTATTAAATTTGCAAGAATTGGTTGTTAAGCGTCAAAATTTATTGAATGTTTTGATTGCCGACTATTCGTTTACGCAAAGAGATTATTTGGAACACCAATTAGAGCTGACATTGAGTCTTGAGGTGAAAGCAAAGTTAGTCATGAATAGTTTGCATTCTGAGATACATCTAGGAAAGAAAAACCAACGTCAACTTGATGTTTATAAAAGTATAGATTCAGATAGGTAGGTATTTATGAGAAGCTCGCTACGGTCATATCGAAAAGTTTCGCTAGAAAGCGAAATTGCGGTGGCTTCACCGCATCGCATTATACAAATGATGTTTGAAGGCGCATTGCAGCGTATTGCACAAGCTAAATATGCCATTCAGCAGAAAAGTCATGCGCAAAAAGGAGAAAATATCGGTAAAGCAATTAGTATTATTGCTGGACTGAGTGGTAGCTTAGATATGGATGCTGGCACCGAAATATCTGCTAATCTAGACTCACTTTATGAATATATGTTGAGACGATTATCTGAGGCTAATGTGGCTAATGATGTGGATATGCTCGAAGAGGTTTCTGCTTTACTCAGAACAATTAAAGAAGGCTGGGATGCCATTCCGCAAGACATGCATGAGTTAACCTCTGAAGCCAGTTAAAAATGGCTATAATGCTGCATCAAACTAAAAAAGACGCTTAGCGTCTTTTTTGTTGTGTGGGAAAAATGAACGCGTTAACGTTTAGTGGGTTTATGTTTATCATATTGGTTATTTTAACGTGGTCTAAAATTAATTTTGGCTAAAAAATCATCACTCTTAGCTGAAAATGCTATCTGTTGTAGATAAAATGTCACTGATGCTTGCTTATGCTGAGCTGATAATACAATATTTATGACCGAGTTCGTTTTTCTTAACTGTATTTAACAGATTAACGATCCTGTTTTAGGAAAAATGCTAGAATAGCCCCAGTGTTGTAATTTTTGCCAGTATTGTTGTCAGTATTTATGGCAACAATGTACTTTGGTTTTTGTTGCTGTGTGCGGCATAATCATCCCGAATAAATACCTATAACAAGAGCTTTTGGCCTTCTGAATGATGCAAATAGAACAAAGTATTTTAATTGTCGGTACCCCATCAGAGCGCGTGACTCGTTTGTGCTGCATTTTCGAATTTTTAGGCGAGCAGTGTGAAATTGTCTCTAATGAATCTTTTACAACCTTAATCGAGCAATCTCGCTATCGCGCCGTTGTTATTTTGACGGATGACATTGTCTCAGACAGGATCAAAAATATTGCCGCCATTGTGCCTTGGCAACCTATGTTGTTACTGGGTGATACCGATGCAAGTTTATCAAATCTGCTCGGGACTATCGAAGAACCGATAAATTATCCACAATTGACTGAGCTGCTGCATTTCTGTCAAGTGTTTGGCCAAGCAAAAAGACAACACACCTTAACCAGTGGTAATCAAACCAAGTTATTTCGCAGCTTAGTGGGCCGCAGTGAAGGCATTGCTAAAGTTCGCCATTTGATTAACCAGGTGTCAAGTTCTGATGCGACCGTCATCGTGCTGGGTCAATCGGGTACAGGTAAAGAAGTGGTGGCGCGTAATATCCATTATTTATCTGAACGACGTGATGGGCCATTTATTCCGGTTAATTGTGGTGCTATCCCTGCTGAGTTACTTGAAAGCGAATTATTCGGCCATGAAAAGGGCTCTTTTACAGGTGCTATATCAGCCCGTAAAGGCCGTTTTGAATTAGCTGAAGGTGGCACGCTATTTCTAGATGAAGTAGGTGATATGCCACTGCAAATGCAAGTGAAATTATTACGGGTATTACAAGAGCGCGTTTTTGAACGTGTGGGTGGTAGCAAAACGATTGCCGCTGATGTTCGCATTATTGCGGCGACGCATCGCGATCTTGAAACCATGATTATAGACAACTCATTTCGTGAAGATTTATATTATCGACTCAATGTGTTCCCAATTGAGATGCCTGCACTAAGCGAGCGACGTGATGATGTGCCCTTATTACTTCATGAGTTAGTCAGTCGAGTATTTAATGAGGGGCGTGGTAAGGTTCGTTTCACCCAACGAGCCATTGAATCGCTAAAAGAACATAATTGGTCTGGTAATGTGCGTGAATTATCGAACTTGATTGAGCGGTTAACGATTTTGTTTCCTGGCGGATTGGTCGATGTTAACGATTTACCGCATAAGTATCGTTATATTGATGTACCAGAATACTGTGTAGAAGTCAGTGAAGAGCAGTTAGAGCGGGATGCGTTAGCGTCGATATTCAGTGATGAAGAGCCTGTAGAAATACCTGAAACGCGGTTTCCGAGTGAATTGCCGCCTGAAGGGGTTAATTTAAAAGACTTACTGGCGGAATTAGAAATTGACATGATCCGTCAAGCACTTGAGCAGCAAGACAGTGTTGTAGCAAGAGCGGCTGAAATGTTGGGTATTCGTCGTACCACATTAGTTGAAAAAATGCGTAAATATGGTTTAGGTAAAGACTAACTAAACGCTATTTCTAGAAACGCTATTATTAAACGCTATTACTAGAAACGATAGCTGAGAACCATAGCTGAAAACCATAACTAAAAACCATAGCTAAAAACCATAGCTAAAAACGATAGCTAAAAACAATTACCAGCACTATACCATTGACCTAAATCATAAAAACATACTATTGAGTGTGTTTTTTTTGTTTTTAATGTTTGATTTCACTGTTAGGTTAATGTCAGTTCAGATCTTTTCAGTATAGACACACTATTTGTCAGTAATCAGCAAACAAATTGTTTGGCACAGTAAATGCATTAAGCTAGTTAAATGTTATTCTTTTGACGGAGCGACCATGTATTCAGCACGAGCGTTAACACATACAGATAATCCCGATTTTGGATTGTCTGCGTCAGCTTCGTCTAGCATCACAACTGATGCAGAGATTCAATCGTCTGCTATTGGCGCTTATTCAGTGCTACAACGAAAAGCTAATGTGCTTCGTAAAGGCGTTGCCCATTCTAGCGCGGCTGTTGCTACTCCTGTTATCAGCCCTTATTCTAGTAAGGCCGCTAATATGTCTAATCAAATGGCGCATATTCTTCAAGCCATGCCATCTGGCGTGGTGATCATTGATGGCGACGGCGTGGTAACGCTTGCTAATCCTGTTGCAACCGAACTTCTTGGGCGACCGCTCCAAGGTGCACGTTGGTTTGATATTATCCATCGCGCGTTTGCCCCACAAGATGATGATGGACATGAAGTCTCCCTTAAAAATGGTCGCCGGGTAAAATTAGCCATTACCCCATTAGCGCCAGAGCCGGGGCAGTTGATTGTATTAACCGATCTAACCGAAACCCGCTTATTGCAGAAAAACTTATCTCATTTACAACGTTTATCGGCGTTAGGCAAAATGGTGGCGACATTAGCACATCAGGTGCGCACCCCATTATCTGCGGCTTTGCTGTATGCCTCTAATCTTGGCAGTTCCAAATTATCGGACTCAGCACGAAGTAAGTTTCAATCTAAATTGGTTGACCGATTGAATGAGCTAGAGCGTCAAGTAAATGACATGTTACTCATGGCAAAGGGACGTCAAGAGGGAATGGCTGAATCGGTTACAATGGATGAGATTATTGGACAGGTTATGGCCAATTGCGAGCCTATTGCAGATAAAAAACACTGTCAGCTTGTGGCTGAAGACACCTCAAATTCATTGATGCTTGCCAATGCTAACGCACTCAGTTCAGCAGTGAACAATTTGGTGATGAATAGCATTGAAGCGGGCGCAACAAAAATAAAAGTCAGCGCGAGTGAAACCCCTGAAGGACTATTACTCGATGTTATCGATAATGGCAAAGGGCTCGAACCGTCAATGCAACAACAAATACTTGAACCTTTTTTTACCACTAAAAGTCAAGGTACAGGATTGGGCTTAGCGGTTGTTCAGTCGGTAGTGCATAACCATGGCGGACAAATACAGTTGTCGTGTAAACCTGGAATGGGTTGTCATATTCGATTGAGCTTTCCGCACATTAGCAAAGCAAGTGATCAGGAGGTGATGCGTGGCTGAAGCCAATATTTTATTAGTTGAAGATGATGCTGATTTACGTGAGGCATTACTCGATACGCTAATGCTCGCCCATTACGACTGTGTTGATGTTGGCAGTGCTGAAGAGGCTATTTTGGCCTTAAAAGTAACCCATTTTGATATGGTGATTAGCGATGTGCAAATGGACGGTATTGGTGGCATGGGGTTGCTGAGTTATTTACAGCAGCACCAACCTAAACTGCCGGTCTTATTAATGACCGCTTATGCCACCATTAACAGTGCGGTTAGTGCAATGAAATTAGGCGCAGTGGATTACCTTGCTAAACCATTTGCGCCTGAAGTGTTGTTGAATCAGGTGTCCCGCTATTTACCCTTAAAGCAAAACCACGATAAGCCTGTGGTTGCCGATGAGAAAAGTTTAGCCTTGTTGTCGCTGGCTCAGCGTGTGGCAGTATCTGATGCATCGGTAATGATCATGGGGCCGAGTGGCTCAGGTAAAGAGGTGCTGGCGCGCTATATTCACCAACATAGCCAACGCCATGACCAGCCGTTTATTGCGATTAATTGCGCTGCAATACCCGAGAATATGTTAGAAGCGACCTTGTTTGGTTATGAAAAAGGCGCGTTCACTGGGGCTTATCAGGCATGCCCTGGTAAGTTTGAACAAGCCCAAGGTGGCACCATATTACTTGATGAAATATCTGAGATGGAGCTGGGGTTACAAGCTAAGTTATTGCGGGTGTTACAAGAACGTGAGGTTGAGCGTTTAGGTGGCCGTAAAACCATTAAACTGAATGTTCGCGTACTGGCAACCTCAAACCGCGATCTTAAAGCGCTGGCCACCTCGGGTGAGTTTAGAGAAGATTTATATTACCGAATTAATGTATTCCCGTTAACGTGGCCTGCGCTGCATCAACGCCCTGCCGATATTTTACCGCTTGCGCGGCATTTGATTATTAAACATGCTAAAGCATTTAATATGACCTCAGTACCACAGCTTGATGACGGTGCGACTCGGCGTTTATTAACCCATCGCTGGCCGGGTAATGTGCGAGAGTTAGACAATGTTATTCAACGGGCACTGATATTGCGGGTTAATGATGATATTGGCGTTAATGATATTATTTTAGACTCTGGCGATGTGGCGTTAGTGGCACCAGAATATGTTGACACTGATAAGTCTGCCGAATTAGAAGGCTTAGGTGGCGAATTAAAAGCCCAAGAGCATGTGATTATTTTAGAAACCCTAAATCAATGTCAGGGTAGTCGGAAAATGGTCGCTGAAAAACTCGGGATCAGTGCTCGTACGTTACGTTATAAAATGGCAAAAATGCGCGATATGGGGATCCAATTACCCGCTTAGTGCCAATGCTTGTGCTAATTGATTATTTGTTCAAGCTTATTTAATTGATTGATTTTAAAGTTTTATTTTATAATTAAGACAAAAAGTGACCTATTTTATATGGTAAATAGGTTACTTTCGCCTGCCTATTGTTGCCTTTTGCCTGCCTATTTTCTAATTGTTTTATAATTGTTTTCTACCTATCGCCTACTAATTGTAATATTGGCATCTAAATTGCTATAAATCATTATCAGTTATTGTTGTCGTCAAAAAGCCGACGAAAGGGAGTTACATCGTGCAGATTAGCGCAAATCCATTAATGCAAGAAATGCAGTCACTTCGTGGCGAAATAGCCCCTTCTATTGGTTCATCAATTCGTCCTAATTTAACCCAGCAAGTCAATAACACTACCGGTGCTGATTTCAGCCAGTTGTTGTCTCAGGCGGTGGGTAGCGTCAATGAACTACAACAAGCATCGTCAAGTTTAGCCTCGCGTTTAGATATGGGTGACACCACGGTTAGCTTGTCTGATACGGTTATTGCGCGTGAAAAAGCTGGCGTTGCCTTTGAAGCAACGGTGCAGGTACGTAATAAACTTGTCGATGCTTATAAAGAAATCATGAATATGCCTGTTTAGTCGCAGATCAAATAAAATAACAACATCAGATATAGCAGGTAAGTATTGTGAGCACAGACTTAATGGTAGGTTCAAATTCAACCGCTGATACCGGCGTACGGCAAGAGAACCCGTCTGGGCTTCTTGGCGGCATTGGTGGCGCCGATATGATGCGCCAAGTGATCATGATCTTGGCATTAGCGATATGTCTTGCTATGGCTGTTTTTGTGATGATGTGGGCCCAAGAGCCTGAGTATCGTCCACTGGGTAAAATGGAAACAACTGAGATGATCCAAGTCTTGGATGTACTTGATAAAAATCAAATCGATTATCAAATAAATGTCGATGTGGTGAAAGTGCCTGAAGACAAATATCAAGATGTTAAGTTATTACTCAGCCGAGCAGGTGTTCAAAGTAACACCCAGGCTAATGATTACTTAAGCCAAGATAGCGGATTTGGTGTCAGCCAACGCATGGAGCAAGCTCGCTTAAAACTCAGCCAAGAATTAAACTTGGCTCGGGCTATCGAAGAATTAAAAAGTATTAGTCGTGCCAAAGTTATTCTAGCGTTACCAAAACAAAACGTTTTTGCTCGTAATGCCTCTAAGCCAAGTGCAACCGTGGTGGTGAGCGTTCGTCGTGGTGGATTAGGCCAAGAAGAGATCGATGCGATTGTTGATATTGTTGGCTCTGCGGTGCAAGGACTGGTGCCTTCTCGCGTGACGGTGACGGACTCAAATGGTCGTTTACTTAATTCTGGTAGTCAAGATGGTACCTCTGCTCGAGCCCGTCGTGAACAAGATCTCGTGCAACAACAAGAAGCAGAATACCGTAAAAAAATTGAATCAATATTGATGCCTATTTTAGGACCTGAGAACTTTACTTCTCAAGTCGATGTCAACATGAACTTTACCGCAGTAGAGCAAACTGCAAAGCGCTATTCTCCTGACTTACCCGCTGTTCGCAGCGAAATGACCATTGAGCGAAACTCATCGGGTCAAAGCTCTGGCGGTATTCCTGGTGCGTTAAGCAATCAACCGCCGACGGAGTCCGATATTCCGCAAGTGGCGGGTGAGGCGACAAGCTCAACTGTGTCAGGTAATTTTTCAAAAGAAGCCACGCGTAATTATGAGTTAGACACCACGATTAGTCACACTCGTCAGCAAATTGGTGTGGTTCGCCGCGTCAGTGTGTCAGTTGCGATTAACTTTAAACCTGGGCAAACGGATGAAAATGGTCAGGTCACTCGCGTGCCGAGAACAGAACAAGAATTAACCAATATTCGCCGTCTTTTAGAAGGCGCGGTAGGCTTTAGCACCCAACGCGGTGATGTGCTTGAAGTGGTAACGGTTCCCTTTATGGATCAGTTAATTGAAGCGTTACCAGAACCGGATATGTGGGAGCAGCCTTGGTTTTGGCGTGCGATTAGACTGGCTTTAGGTGCGATTGTTATTTTAGTGCTCATTCTGGCCGTGGTTCGACCTATGCTGAAGAAGCTAACCAATCCTAATGGGATTAAGATGCCCGATGATGTTCATCCTGGACATGAATTAGCTGAAATTGAAGATCAGTATGCAGCCGATACCTTAGGTATGCTTAATACTAAAGAGGCGGAATACAGTTATGCCGATGATGGGTCAATTCATATACCTAATCTGCATAAAGATGATGATATGATTAAAGCAATTAGAGCAATCGTGGCCAATGAGCCAGAGCTTTCCACGCAAGTAATTAAGAACTGGTTACAAGACAATGGCTAATGAAAAAAAAGAAAGCGTAGAAAAAGCAGAAAAAGCTACGGGATTTGACCTGGATTCGGTTACTGGTGTTGAGAAAACTGCCATTTTACTGCTCAGTTTGAATGAAGCGGATGCGGCGTCAATTTTAAAACACTTAGAACCTAAGCAGGTGCAAAAAGTGGGTATGGCGATGGCGGCGATGGATGAGTTTGGTCAAGATAAAGTCATTGGGGTTCACAAGTTATTCTTAGATGATATCCAAAAATTCTCGTCAATTGGCTTTAACAGCGAAGAATTCGTCCGTAAAGCGTTAACCGCGGCGTTAGGTGAAGATAAAGCGGGCAACTTGATTGAACAAATTATCATGGGCAGCGGGGCTAAAGGGCTTGATTCGTTAAAATGGATGGATGCCCGCCAAGTGGCGACGATTATCCAAAACGAACATCCGCAAATTCAAACCATTGTGTTGTCATATTTAGACCCAGATCAAGCCGCTGAGATTTTTAGCCAGTTTCCAGAAAATACCCGTTTAGATTTGATGATGCGTATTGCTAACCTTGAAGAGGTTCAGCCAGCGGCTTTGCAAGAGTTGAATGACATTATGGAAAAACAATTCGCGGGTCAAGGTGGAACGCAAGCAGCCAAAATGGGCGGCCTAAAAGCGGCTGCCAATATTATGAACTATCTCGATACGGGTGTTGAGAGCCAGATAATGGAAACCATGCGTGAGTCTGACGAAGAAATGGCGCAACAAATACAAGACATGATGTTTGTATTTGAGAACTTAATTGACGTTGATGACCGTGGCGTTCAGGCCTTGTTACGTGAAGTGCAGCAAGATATTCTGATGAAAGCACTTAAAGGTGCTGATGAAGGTTTGAAAGAGAAAATTCTGGGTAATATGTCTAAACGTGCAGCAGAATTACTTCGTGACGACTTAGAAGCCATGGGGCCAATTCGTATTAGTGAAGTAGAAGTGGCACAAAAAGAGATTCTGGCTATTGCTCGGCGCCTCAGTGACAGCGGTGAAATCATGTTAGGCGGAACTGGTGGCGACGAGTTCTTATAACTCAGTATCTATATCCAAGCCATTACCGAGAGCGCTGCTTCGCTGCTAGGACGCTTCGCTGCTAGGACGCTTCGCTGCTAGGACGCTTCGCTGCTAGGACGCTTTGCTGCTAGGACGCTTCGCTACTAAGATTTTATAGAATCTAGCAGCGAAGCGCCCTCGAAGGACGCGGTCCGCCCTAGGTCCTTGAACCTTGCTTTTGAACAATGTTTTCAACAACATAAGTGATGAATTATGCCAGAATCAAAATCGCCTAAAAATACGCTCAATACGGATGATGAGCAAGCATTTAGGCATTGGCAATTACCTGATATGACTAAAGATAGTAGTTTAGAACCGTCAAACATGTTTGGTAAGTTTTCTGAGGCGCACACGCCTACTCCAGTTGCTGGTGCCGAGAAGTCCATGGCACCACCGACCATGGCGCAAATTGAAGACATTCGCGCAGCCGCGGAGCAAGAAGGGCTTGAGCAAGGCAAACAAGAAGGCCATCAACAAGGATTAGAGCAAGGGCGCTTAGAGGGACTGGAGCAAGGTCACCAACAAGGGTTCGCTCAAGGCGAGCAGCAAGGATTGGAGGCCGGGCAAACGAAAGTTAATGAACTTGTTGAGCAACTTAATCAAATTATTAACCAATTTGAGCGGCCACTCTCTATATTAGATAACGAAATTGAAGCTGAACTGTTGGCAATGACAATAAGCTTAGCCAAGTCGGTGATTGGCCATGAACTTAAGACGCATCCAGAACATATATTATTGGCATTACGTCAAGGTGTTGATGCGCTGCCACTGAAAGAACAACGGGTTAAATTGCGCTTGAATCAAGCCGATGCTGAAATCGTTAACCAATGTTACAGTGCGGAACAACTGGACAAAAATCAGTGGCAAATTGATATCGATCCGTCATTATCAAATGGTGACTGTATCATTGAAAGTGTGCGTTCATCTGTCGATTTACGTGTTGAGCAACGTATTAACCAAGTGTTTAGTGAATTAGACGCCCAGTCGAATCAGTTAGCTAAGAATGTGCAACAACAAAAAGCAACTCATCCACAATATCAAACCACTTCAGTCGATAATTTGAGTGAACATCAACAACCCCCTGAGCTTACCGACACCATCGACAGTACAAACCGTGCTGATAATGACCAGAATAGCCAAAGTCATACTGTTGATACGGATGCTGAACCGGTGACTCAACACATTGATGCGCCGGATCCCATTGTGGATCCACAGACAAGTGCAACGCTCGACACAAGTGTACAAGCTGATACTGTCCCAGCAGATAAAGCGGATGATACTCAGCAACAGACAAAAGACCTATCCCAAGGAAATACCGATGAGCACTCGTCAACATCGACTACTTAACAAATTTGCTGTGCATCATAAACACGTATTACCGCTGCGACCAGTGGCAAGCGGGCAGTTAGTTAGGGTTGTTGGTTTAACGCTCGAGGCGACCGGATGTCGTGCACCTATTGGTAGTTTATGCTCTATCGAAACCATGGTGGGTGATTTGGTGGCAGAGGTTATCGGGTTTGATGACACATTACTGTACTTAATGCCTATTGAAGAACTCAGAGGGGTGTTGCCCGGCGCGCGCGTTAAGCCGTTAGGTGAACAATCTGGATTAAATGTTGGCTTATCATTATTAGGCAGAGTGTTAGACGGTAGTGGCTTGCCATTAGACGGTTTAGGACCGCTTAATACTGATCAATATGCTTCACGTCATGGCCCTTATATTAACCCATTATCTCGACGAGCGATTACCGAACCTTTAGATGTCGGCGTTCGTGCAATCAATTCGATGTTAACGGTCGGTAAAGGCCAGCGTATGGGCTTGTTTGCCGGTTCTGGTGTGGGTAAAAGTGTGCTGCTTGGCATGATGACGCGAGGTTCTAAAGCCGACATTATTGTGGTGGGTTTAGTGGGCGAACGTGGTCGTGAAGTTAAAGAATTTATTGAAGAAATTTTGGGTAAAGAAGGTCGTGCGCGCGCAGTTGTTGTGGCCGCACCGGCAGATACGTCTCCCTTAATGCGCTTACGGGCTTGTGAAACATCCACTCGTATTGCTGAGTATTTCAGAGATTTAGGTTACGATGTTTTGTTGCTAATGGACAGTTTGACGCGTTATGCACAAGCACAACGCGAAGTGGCTCTTGCGGTAGGAGAGCCGCCAGCAACCAAAGGATATCCCCCTTCCGTATTCGCTAAGTTACCGCGTTTGGTTGAACGGGCGGGTAATGGCGGTGCTGGGCAAGGTTCTATTACGGCTTTTTACACTGTTTTAACTGAAGGTGATGATCAACAAGATCCCATTGCTGATGCTTCTCGCGCTATTTTAGATGGCCACATTGTGTTATCTCGTCAACTTGCCGATTCGGGTCATTATCCTGCCATCGATGTGGAAGCATCGATTAGCCGCGTAGCACCCATGGTGATCAGTGATGAACACCTAGAAGCCATGCGCAGAGTTAAACAGATGTATTCTCTGTATCAACAGAATCGAGACCTTATTTCAATTGGTGCCTACTCTCAGGGCAGCGATCCTAGGATTGATAATGCGATCCGCTTACAACCTGCAATGAATGCCTTTTTGCGTCAGGGATTTAAAGAACCAGTGACGTTTGAAGAGAGTCGAGTCATGTTGACTCAAATAGCCGCGCAGTGTCAGGGATAACGTAAATGACTCGAACTGATCCACTATTGACGGTATTGAAGTTAGCCACTTCTGCCGAAGATCAAGCTGCTTTACAGCTTAAGTCGGCTCAATTTGAGAAGCAAAAACGCCAAGGTCAGCTGGATGCATTAAACAACTATCGCTTAGATTATATGAAACAGATGGAAGGACACACAGGAACCACGTTACGCGCAAACCAATACCATCAATTCCATCAATTTATTCGTCAAGTAGATAATGCAATAACACAGCAGGTTGGCGCGGTTCAAGATGCCGAAAAACAAGTTGGCTATCGTCAAGTTCATTGGCAAGAAACACAACAAAAACGTAAAGCGGTCGACATGTTATTAAAGCAAAAAGCCAAGAAGGCTATGGCAATAGAAGCTAAACTTGAACAAAAAAACTCAGATGAATTTGCGATGCAACAGTATTTTCGCCGAAAACTTAAATAACCCTTTGTCTTGCTAATGACCTTGCTAACAATCTTGTTAATGACCATTTATCGACTTGCTAATGACCTTGCTAATGACCTTGCTAATGACCTTGCTAATGATCTTGCTAACAATCTTGTTAATGACCATTTATCGACTTGCTAATGACCTTGCTAATGACCTTGCTAATGACCTTGCTAATGA
>NZ_JBEOPP010000046.1:0-40153 GCF_040310185.1 Shewanella sp. T24-MNA-CIBAN-0130
GTTTTCCTAGATTTAGTTAGGAAATAATCATGTCACATTTGAAGGTTATTGGTATGTGCGGTTAATTGAGCGCTTACGTATAACCATCATTACGGGGGGTCTTGGATTATGTGGTATTCCTGAAAATATTATCAAAGAGTTCAAACCATCGGCACTGAAAATATGACCTTAGTGTCCAATAATGACCGCACAACCGATTATGGATTGGGGCTATTACGTCTTGATAAACAGAGAAAGAAAATCATTGCTTACTATGTCGGTGAGAATGTGGGTGAAAATGCCAATTTTTAAGCTCAAATGATGGGGGGGAGAATTTGACGTTTAATTAACACCTACAGACTGGTAAGGCCTAGGAATACTAGACACATTCGTTGAAAAATGACAGTCTCTGGGAATCCCGCTTTCTCTTTCTCTTTCTCAGTAAAAACTGATCTATCGCTATGTCTACGTTATCCGTTGAGCCAATAATAAAATGTAGCAGTGAGCACACAGGTAGACGTTACGTCTTACACCGAGTCCAGATCTTAAGTCTTTAGTCTTGAATAAAATCTTCCATAAACCAAGCACTGAAAGTGTGGCGGCCATCGACTTCAGCTTTACTATAAATCGTTGAGGCTTGTTGACGAACCGTTTTTTCTTTTGTTAGTCGCACTTCGGCAATCTCTTTAAAACTGAGCCCTTTTAACAATAAAAGGGCAACCTGCTGCTCACTTTTTGTAAAACCCCAAGTATCAAATTGAATGGCAATCGTTTGACTATATTCTTGTCTGGCTGCGCGCATTTTGCTCGACATGTTATTGATCTGTTTGTCAGCGTTTGCGAGTTTGAACCCCAGCGCTTTTACTTGGCGAGAACTGCGTATGAGGTCGTAACCTAAATAGATACTCCCCACTATGGTAAGCAATACCAAAATACTCTCTTGCGCTATATGCCAAGCAGGGATCTCGAGCTGCAAGTCAGCGATGATGTCAAACAGCTTAAACAGCGTTATCAGCAGTAATAATACAATAATGGCTACATCTTTTTTCATGGCAGAGATCCTGAAACGAATAAGTAATACAAATTAACTAAAAATGATGCTTATTAATTTAATTCAATAAAATCAGTTATCTAATTTATGGTACATATGTACTATACCCATCATTATGATACATATTCCCCATGTATTCTAGGGGGTAACCGTTACAATCTGTATACATTTGGGGTAAAAGAAATTACTTATGTCTGCGGTTAAGTTTAGTTTCAAAATATGTCTTTTAATTACTTTAGCTAGCGGTATTTTTAGCCATGTCGCTTTTAGCAATGAACTGCCACAACTTGTGCAAATAAGCCAAGCTAGGTTAAAAGCGACACAACTCAATGGCACGCCACTCAATGATGGTCGTGGTGTAGAGTTGAGCAGTTCGACTTGGTTGTCAGGCTTACCCATTATTAGTTTAAGTTACCTTAGCGACCTTGATAATAATAACATTTACGAGCAAGAGGTATCGCTCAATCTACCGATGAAATCATTGAGTTTGCACAGCAGCGATAAACAGCTAAGACAGTTGACGCAAGCTTTGCAAGGCCAACAAGTAGCGTTACAAAAATTGTACTTATCTGGATTGCTCAGACAAAGCATGTGGGACCATCGCATTGCATCGGTCAAGCTTAGTCAGCTGAATCGTAAAGCCAGTTTACTCGAAAAATTATATGCTCAGCAAAAGCAACTTTCCGATGTTGGAGAGTTACCTGTGGTGAATTTATTACTGCTCGAGCGTGAGCGCGTTGATATTGATTTAGCCCAGATTGATCTTAAGCAGCAACAAGCTGAGGCGCTTTCTCTTTTTCGTTCGTTAACTGGCCTTAACGAAATGCCCCAGAAAATAGAAGAAGACGGCCATGAAATCTCTCAACTTGAAACCAATAACTTTGATGCGATTCACGTGGCGTTAATGCAGCATCCATTGTGGCAATTGCAATCTTTGCAACAGCAACAACAGTTGTTAATGATTAAAAGTCAGCAAGCAGGAGAGCAAGATCCCTGGACACTGTCATTGACCGCAAAAGAAACCGCTGGCGATCAATTTAATGACCAACATTTAGGGCTCGGAATTAGCGTGCCACTGGGCTTTGGCTCGGCGTTATCACAAAGTGAGCTGTCCATTTGGCAAAAAGACCATCAAGAACAAAGTCTAAACAGTGAACGCATCTACCTTGAATTAAAAACTCAAACAGAAAAGCTTGCAATGCAACAGCAAAGTCTCCGCCAACAGCAGCAGTTGTTGCAGCGCGGGCTGACGCTAAGCCGAACCATTACTGAACATTTAGCAAAAGTGAAAGATCAAAATCAAATTGGCTATGAAATCTGGCTGCGCCGCTATATGGATGCGCTTGATACCGAATCGCAATTAGCGCTTAACCAAGTCTCTCAGCAACAACTTCACTCTCAGCAACTGCAAGCCTTAGGAATTTCATTATGATGGCCAAGTTTGGTGCCAGCTTTTTATGTATATCAATCTGTTTCTCAGCCAGTTTCGCGTCCGCGGAGTCGATATCACTTGCCGAATTGGGTAGCTTAGAACTGAGCTATATTCAGCCTCGAAAAGTGGCCAGTTATGAAGGTAGCTCTCTGCCAGCACAAATAGAGCGCTTACCCGGTAATGATTATTGGGTCAGTACACCTGAAAATATCCAACAAGTGACGTTTTTAGTGGGCCAGGGGCAAATTGTCACCAAAGGCCGGGCGATTGTAAGATTGACCGGGCCTGAAGTGTTTCATTTTCTGGCTCAAATAGAGGCGGCTAAAAGTCTTTATCAACTTGCTAAACAGCGTTATGACCGCAACAAGCCGCTATTAAACAATGGCAGTATTAGCACGGATAAGTGGCGCGAGATCAGTCAAGACTATTTCAGTACTCACCTTGAATACGAGCATATGCAACATTTTATGGAGATGGTGCAAAGCATCGATGCTGATACAGAATCGTTAGTGGTGATGGCACCCGTTGCAGGCATAGTCAATCTTAATCATCTCAATAGCCCTTATACCGCCGGCGCCCAGTTATTTTCGCTGGTACCCACCGACAGTATTAGGGTTAAGGTGAATGTGCCCATGAGTCAATCAACCTCATTATCGGCGGTTAACATTAATCAGTGTCATATTGCGATAGATGAAGTATCGGCCATTGCGGATGGTGTGTTTTTAACTGCATGGTCAATGCCGGTACCTCAAGAGTGTAACCTACTGTTAGGGCAGCAAATCACCGCGATACCTGAGTATCAAAAAGCCGTGTATCTGTTACCCAAAAATAGCGTATTTAGTTGGCAACAAGAGAGCCAAATCTTTATACAAACAACGCAAACATTGTCCGCGCTCAGTATCGATATTTTAGGCTCTACCCCTGATGAATATATTGTTGCTAGTGATCAAGACTTAAGCCAAATACAAGTGTTATCTCAATCTGTTGCTGCTGTTAAAGGAATATTACTTGGCTTAGGAGGCGAATAATATGCTCGCTTCCGTGATCCGTTTTTCGCTCACTCAGCGCCTGTTCGTGCTTATTGTGGCGCTGATATTAATGTTAGCTGGCGCTCGCGCTTGGTTTTTTATTCCGCTGGATGCGTTTCCTGATATTTCACCGACCCAAGTGAAAATCATCCTAAAAGCACCGGGCATGACCCCTGAAGAAATTGAAGCTCAAATTACCGTGCCTATCGAAACTGAGTTATTAGGTATACCGAATCAGGCTATTTTACGCTCAACGACCAAGTACGCCATCAGCGACATTACCTTGGATTTTATCGAAGGGACTGATATCTATTGGGCAAGACAGCAGGTGAGCGAGCGACTAGCCGCGGTGTGGGACAGTTTTCCAGAGGGCGTATCGGGTGGTGTTGCACCTATGAGTACGCCATTGAGTGAGATTTTTATGTTCACTCTGGAAAACCCTAATTTATCTTTAATGGAACGCAGGCAGTTACTGGAATGGGAAGTTCGCCCACTGCTGCGCACCGTTGCTGGGGTCGCCGATGTCAATATTTTGGGCGGTTATGCTAAGAGCTTTAGCATTAATCCCAATCCTTCAGCGATGGCCGCCGCCGGGGTGAGTTTTGCCTCATTACAACAAGCGATTATTGATAATAACCATAATGAAGGCGCCGGCAAGCTCACTATTGGCACCGATACTATTATCGTCCGCGCTGAAGGGCGCATTGATGATATTGATGAACTTAAGCAATTGGTGATTAAGGCCGATGACGCCAAGGTGTATCGCCTTAGGGACTTGGCTGACATTCAAATTGGCCATCTGGCTCGTTATGGCGCCGTGACCAAAGACGGTGAAGAGGCTGCTGAGGCATTAATTATTGCCCTTAAAGATGCCAATACTGCCCAAGTGGTCAGCAGCATTAAAGACAAGCTTGAACAGATAAGCGTAACGTTACCTGAAGGCAGTGTGATTAATACCTTTTATGATCGCGCTAATCTAATTAATACCGCCATCAATACTATTTCAAGTGCATTGTTTGAAGCTGTGCTGTTAGTCATTGTGCTATTGGCTCTGTTTTTAGGTAATGTCCGCGCCGCTTTGGTGGTGTCATTGTCTTTGCCTCTCGCTGCATTGATGACTTTTTTGATGATGGATCTATTCAATCTTTCTGCCAATCTGATGAGCTTGGGGGGATTAGTGATTGCCATTGGTATGTTGGTTGATTCTTCAGTGGTGGTGGTTGAAAACATGGTCAACCTGATTGCGACTAAGCAACGTTTACCGCGCTTACATCTTATTTATCGTGCCACTAAAGATGTCGCCATTCCTGTGGTGTCTGGCACTGTGATTGTAATGATAGTGTTCTCGCCGTTACTGACGTTAACAGGGCTTGAGGGCAAATTGTTTACTCCTGTTGCGGTGACAATCGTGTTCGCCATGTTCTCGGCATTGGTGTTATCGCTCACCGTCATTCCGGTAGTTGCCTCTTATCTTGTTAATGAAAAGGCCGCCCAAGAACCCAAGGCCATTGAAAAACTCAAAGCCGCCTACCTCAGCAGCCTTAAAAGTACCTTTAATCATAAAAAGCCTTTTATAATCATCGCGTTCGTCTTACTCATTGTCAGCTTAGGCTTGTTTAGCTTAGTGGGTAAAACCTTTATGCCCACCTTAGATGAAGGTGACATCATTTTACAGCTAGAAAAATCGCCTTCTATCTCGCTTGAGGCCTCTATTGCGATTGATAAGCAAATTCAGCAGACCTTGCTTGCTGCAGTTCCTGAGATTAAGCAGATGGTTGCTCGCACCGGAGCCGATGAAATTGGTTTAGATCCTATGGGCCTTAATGAGACCGATGTATTTCTGGAGCTTGCTCCACGGGATGAATGGCGATTTGATCATAAAGAGCAATTAATTGAGGCGATTCGCAGCGAGCTGCTTAATTTTCCTGGGGTGAATTTTAACTTTACCCAGCCTATCCAGATGCGCGTCTCGGAAATGCTTACCGGCAGTATTGGTGATGTGGCCATTAAGGTATTTGGCACCGATATTGATACTCTTGGGCAATTAACCGCTCAGATAGAGCAGTTGGTCAGTGCCACGAGCGGCAGTATTGATGTCAAAATGTCGATGATTGAAGGCAGTCCTTTTATCAATTTAACCTTAGATAACGAATTGGCTCGCGGTTTTGGCATGAGTACCATGGAGTTTGCTCGTTACCTCAAGAGTCAACTCGAAGGGGTGGTTGTCACCGAAGTGCTACAAGGTAAGAAGCGCACGCCAGTATTGATAGCCAATAATCAAAGTGGCTTAAGTAGCATTCATGAACTGCAAAATCAGTTGCTGGTGATGCCGGATCATTCACTGAAGCGCATTACCGATGTGGCCAAGTTAAGCTACAAAGAAGGACCGATTTTAATTGAACGAGAGCAAGGCGATCGTTTCTCGGTTATCACTACTAACGTGCAGGGACGCGATATCGTCAGTTTTGTAGAAGAGCTCAACGCTAAAATTACCGCCGAGATCAAGTTTCCTAGCGGATACAGTGTCAGCTTTGGTGGCGAGTTTGAAAACCAACAACGTGCGACCAATAATTTACTGCTGGTTATCCCAATAGCGATTGCATTAATTACGCTAATCTTGTTCACCACTTTTGGCTCACTGGCTAAAGCCGGTTTGATCCTCGCTAACGTGCCGTTTGCCATGATGGGCGGTATTGTGAGCTTATATTTTTCCGGTGAATATCTATCTGTACCAGCATCTGTCGGTTTTATTGCACTGCTTGGCGTGGCGGTACTCAATGGCGTGGTGATGGTGAGTTATTATGAGCAGACCAAACATCTATTCAGTGGTTTATTGGCACGAGTAGAGCAGGGCGCTGCCAGGCGTTTACGGCCAATCTTGATGACGGCCACCACAGCGATGTTTGGGTTAATGCCGCTGGTATTTGCTTCTGGACCGGGTGCTGAAATCCAAAAACCTTTAGCCATTGTGGTCATAGGTGGTTTGTTAACATCAACCATCACAACACTTTATTTATTGCCCATCCTTTATTACTGGCTGGAGAAACGTCGATGATCACCGAGCAACTGTTAGTGCTGATCGCCCAAAATGATATCAAGGATGATATCGTCGATACCTTAATTGAGCTTGATTTCTTGTCAGGTTTTAGCCTAGGTAATATCTGTGGTTTTAGTCGCGAGCACAGCCACTTTAATATTAAGGAGCAAGTTGAAGGTTACCGGGAGTTTTGTAAATTTGAAATTATGCATCCGCTTGAGCAGCAACAGGCATTATTGAGCGCCCTCGCTGTTGTGTGTAAAAACAATCCTTGTCGTTACTGGATCACGCCAATCGTACATAGCGGTACTTTATGTTAGCAGACAGTCAGTTGTTATATGAGTTAGAGGCTACTGCCGTAGCCTGTTGGAATTTCGAAGCTAGTATGCAACGGGTTTTACAGTCTGATTATCATTATTTAGCTAAATGATAAGGCGTTACAAATGACATTTTATAACTGTTTCGGACTATTTTTATTGACGATGTTGGCCACTAACCGCGTTTCTGCCAATGAGCTAAGCCCAAATGATCGCACCGTAACTGATCGTAGTGTAGCCGTAGAGTTCATTATGGCTCCTGCGAGTATAATGAAGATTTCATTCGATGAGGCCGTTATCTTAACGTCAATGACTATTAAGGATAACGACGGTTACCTGATTAACTTAGGTGTTCAAGTCCCTAAGGGTGAACATAAGGCATTTTCTTTTGAGATCCCCAAACTTGCTCCCGCTGACTATCTCATTTTATGGCGGATCCACAACCATGATAATTCAATTCAACAGGGGGATGTAACGTTAACAATACCAGATGATGACATCTATCCTCGACCATCAACCAAAACGCACAAATACGGAATATTGCATAAAAAGTTGCATCATTAGCCCACGGGGATGACCTTATCACTATCGACTATCGACTATCGACTATCGACTATGAGCCAAGGGCTACGAGCCAACAAAATGTTAGTTAAGCGCCAGCGCCTAAACGGATGTTATGTTTGCCGATAAAGTTAAGTAAGCGTGCCAATATCGTTAGGTGCGCTGGATTGACGATCGTCATTTATCAATGCTTGATGGCAATCTTATTGGCCGCGGTGGTCGTCATATACCGGGCGTTTGTATTGCTATCCGTTAATTGCTGACTTCAGTGTCTATATGTTGTTTTAACAGTGCTAATAACACCTCTGGGACAAACTTTCGTTGGGTCGTAATGGCATAGAAATTCTCGTACACATTGGGTAAGCGTTGATACACTTCTAAAATACCCTGTTCAATTTCATCTTTAACGACGACAGGCGGTAGCACTACCAATGCGCCACTGTCTCGGGCTAAAAGGCGAAGCATTGCCATGTCATCGGCTTCTGCTTGCACATCTGGTTGATATTGCCAGGTTGCACAAAAGGAGTTAAATGCAGCCCTAATTTCACTGTTCTTACCGGGCAATACCCAACGCATGTCCTGATAACCATTAGGAAAACTGTCGTTAATCACCTTGCCTTTTGGGCCAACAATCGCCAGGGGCTGACGGGAGACTAGTTGGGTTTGCCATAATGGATCTTTTTTATCGACACTGATCGGTCGATTGGTTAGCACCAAATCAAGTTCATGATTAGCGAGTCCGTTTAAGAGATTACTCATTCCTTTAGCTGTTAAAGAAAAACTCACATCCGCATTAGCAAGTAACGGGCTGATAAAACTCTCTACAAAATTTCGTGATAACGTGGTTAATACTCCGATAGATAAATGCTGCTTTTCACTGATGCTGCCTTTACGTAAAAATGACTCAAGCTCTTCGCCTTTGCTAAATATATCGTTAGCATATGCCAACACACGATGGCCATGAGCGGTTAGGATCAGGCGCCGACCTCTTCGCTCAAACAAGTTAACATTCATGTTGTGTTCAAATTGCTTAATTTGGGCCGACAATGCGGACTGTGAAATATGCAGGTCTTTGGCGACGTGGGTCAGGTTACCCACAACCGCTACGCGCCAAAAATAGTAAAGATGATGATAATTAAGACGGCTCATTAATAGTTAACCAAAACAGAACGTTTTATTAGTTTATATATGTTTTTATTAAAGATATAGCTCTGACATACTCTTACGACTAAAAGAAGAGGCTGTTTATGAATATAGCGTTATCATCCGTTTTTTTGTTAAGTATTCCAATCACGTTAATTTTTGCTAGCGGGTGGAGTGGTCGTGCTAGTTTAAAAAATAAAGCGACATGGTTAGTTAACGTAAGTGGCCTTATTGTGTTGCTCTTTATGGCTGCATTAGCTGCGATACTGGGCTTACCTAGTCTAGACGCTGATGCGCAATACATTAGCCAATCAAAGCTAAGCTTAGTGATGATGGGGCTGGTGGTATTTATGAGTGTCATCTTAATTGCATTTTCTCGCAATTACATGGCGGGCGAACCCCGTGGCGGTACTTATTGGCACTGGCTACTTAATACCCTTGCCGCTGTTTCGTTGGTGGTTATTAGCAACCACTTGCTATTGTTCTGGTTGGGTTGGGTATCGATTAGCTTAGCTTTGCATAAGCTGTTAACTTTTTATCCTGAACGTCCTCGTGCAGCGCTTGCTGCCCATAAAAAATTCTTATTAGCACGAACCGCAGAAATGTCGTTAATGGCTGCGATTATTTTGTTGTATCAGCAGCATGGTACGTTATTGATAAGTGACTTAGTGGCTCACTTTAATGCCGTTGCTATAGACAATAGTGTGCAACTTACCACCGTTGATCATATTGCTGCAGTACTCATCGCGGTAACGGCCTTGATTAAATGCGCGCAATTACCCGTTCACGGCTGGTTAATGCAGGTTGTAGAAGCGCCAACACCTGTCAGTGCATTACTGCACGCTGGGGTCATTAACTTAGGTGGATTTTTGCTGATTTTATTTGGCCCTTTGTTTATTCAATCTGCCGTTGCCCAGTGGTTAGTGATTATTGTTGCTGGATTCACCACGGTTATCGCCGCATTGATCATGGCCACTCGAATTAGTGTAAAGGTACGCTTAGCTTGGTCAACGAGTGCGCAAATGGGCTTGATGTTAGTTGAATGTGCATTGGGTTTATTTGAATTAGCATTAGTGCATTTACTCACTCATTCAGTCTATAAAGCGTATGCATTTTTGAACTCTGGGAGCGCAGTGTATCAAGACATGCAACGTCGTCTTGCGCCAGCGGCCAATCCTAACCTGATAGATTGGATAGTGGCAGCAGTCTTTTCTACCCTCATTGTATCGGTGGCAGTAATGGCATTGGACTATCAAGGTGTATGGAGTGTTTGGCTGTTGTTAGTTTTGGCCCTGACGATGTTAATTGCCCAACGTCATAGTGAGCGTTTACGCAGCAGCATTATGCCCGTCTTGCTATTAACCATCTTATTGGTGCTCAGTTACAGCGGGTTTAAGTGGGTGTTTGGCGAAATTATTACCACCTCGCCAGCATTGCAGGTTGAGGCTTTTAGTGCGGTTGATATTGTCGCGATACTGTTATTTGTCAGCTTGTTTGTTCTGAGTTGGATGCTGCGATATCAGCTACATAAACCGGCACTGCAGCACTTGTATATCGATTTGTTTGCCGGTTTATATTTAGATGAGTGGCTGACACGACTGACGTTAAAAGTGTGGCCTGTGCGGTTGCCTGTGCGCACCAACATTAAGGTTTTAGACAGCACCAAAGCCACTAAAATTGAGGAGTTATAAGCATGAATGTCGCGATTAAATCAACCTCGGTGGGGCAGCTGACTGAAACCCAAAAGGCACTATTGACCACTGCGGGTCAGAAAATAGCACCCACATGGCCGCTCGATCAAATGATTGCCGTTAATCCCTTTTGGCAAATGCGTGACCAGCCAATCGAACAGGTCTCAGCGCGAGTCTCTGCACTTGATCGGGTTGAGTGTTTAATGCCAAAAGCTCATTATCGCCATTTATATGCACAAGGCGAAATCAGCCAAGATGCGTTGCAATTAGCGGCTGAGCAACAAGGCATCGCGATGTCCGTCGAGCAACTCGCGATCTTTCTTAACCAAGAAGATGATCTTGCTCACTGGCATAATATTGCCGATTTATTGGATAACCAACGTGACCAGCACAAGATGGCATGGCGTGATGAAATTATTCATCAAATTAGTCAGTTTTGCGCTGCATACTATCAACAATTGCGCCCTATTTTTCCTGCTAGCGATATTTCAGCTCCGGCAGATTTATATCGTCACTGGCTCGATATGACACGTCGTGACCGAGGGATCAGTATTATTATGGATGAACCCGGTTTGCAGCAGTATTTTCAGCAATTGCCACCAGATGCTGAGACTTTGCTCGCTGAGGCGGTTGATGAACTGGGTGTTGATGACACTGTGATAGAAGATTATGCCCATGCATTGCTACTCGATATTAATGGTTGGGCGTCTTGGGTTGCTTATTTGCGCTGGCAAGGTGACTTACATGCAAAACCCTGCGATGAAATGTTGCAACTACTCGCGATCCGTATGGCTTGGGAATTGGTCATTTGGCGCTATTTAAAGGCACAACAAACAGATAGTTTCGCTCAATTAGTTGCACTTTGGTTAGGTGAAAAAGACCAATTAGCGCTTTTAGTTGAGCAACATGAGCAAGTACAGAAACCCCTTTGGGTGTGGGCAAAGGCCGCTGAGTTGAGTTATCAAGCTTGGCTTAACACTCAGTTAATCAATGCTAAAAAACAGCTGATGACAACATCAAGGCTACAAGCGGCATTTTGCATTGATGTGCGTTCAGAGGTGATACGTCGAGCGTTAGAAAATCAAAGTGATGACATTCAAACAATAGGGTTTGCCGGTTTCTTTGGTTTACCTTTAGAGTATCAACCGCACGATAGTGAACTGTCTCGACCTCAGTTACCGGGATTGTTAAAGCCGGTTATACAAGTGTCTGAATGGCGTGATACCCAAACGCAAGTCGATACGCTCAATATAAAGGCGCGGTGGCAAACATGGTCACAAGCTGCCCCTTCGGCATTTTCTATGGTGGAATCCATGGGATGGCTTTATGCCTTTAAGATGCTAAAAAGGTCATTTTTTGCTACACAAACTGATCATCCTGTTAATGCGCTGACCCATCAAAAAAGCTGGCTGCTGCGAAAAAATGCTCAGGTACTATCAGTAACCGATAAAGCCGAACTGGCAAAAGGCATTCTACATGCGATGGGACTAGACCAGTTTGCCGCTACCGTGCTGCTGGTTGGGCATGGCAGCCATACAAGCAACAATTTGCATGCAGCAGGTTTAGATTGTGGTGCCTGTGGTGGGCAATCTGGTGAAGTGAATGTGCGTGTTTTAGCCCAATTGCTCAATGATCAAGAGGTACGTAAGGTATTGACAGAATTAGGTATTACGATCCCCGCGGCGACACGGTTTGTGGCTGCACTGCATAACACCACCACGGATCATATTGATTGTTTTGATACCAAACTCGATCAGACCGTCGCGTCATGGCTACAAGCGGCTACCGAAACAGCACAACGAGAACGTATCGTGCAAATCGCCCCGAGTTTGGCTAACAGCAGTGCAGCTGTGCTGGACCGATTTTATACTCAACGCAGTCATGACTGGTCTCAAGTGCGTCCCGAGTGGGGACTGGCAAACAATGCCGCCTTTATTGTTGCACCTCGGTGTTGGACCAGAAATATCAATCTACAAGGTCGTAGTTTTTTACATGACTATCAGTGGCAAAATGATGATGGCTTTGCGGTATTAGAATTAATTATGACGGCGCCCATGGTCGTAACCAATTGGATTAATATGCAATATAACGCATCGGTCAGCGATAATTTGAAATATGGTTGTGGCAATAAGTTATTACATAACGCAGTAGCAGGTCATATTGGGGTGTTTGAAGGTAATGGGGGCGATTTACGCATTGGCTTGTCGATGCAGTCGTTGCATGATGGTGAAAAATGGATGCACCAGCCACAGCGTTTAGCGGTTTATTTAGCCGCACCGCGGCAACCTATCGAACAAATCACCGCAAAACATGACAATGTTCGTTGGCTGATAGATAACCAATGGTTGTATCTGCTGCGCTGGTCAGATGAAGGCTTGATAGAACGTTATTACCAAGGCCAATGGTTACCCCAAGAGACTGACAAGACATAAGCTATTTATCACGTTTAGATCAGTGTGAAGCCAAAGGTATTGATATTATTCAATCGATTTATAGGTGTGTTTGAGGTGCTTGAAAACTCGGTAGCGATGCCAAGACTAACAGACGTAGCACGAGAGTCGTGTATTTTCGATTCAACTTGCGACTCATCTATGGGCCAACATAGAAGCAACCTGAGTGCTGAGAGAGGTTTTTACGTGCGGTTTTATGCTAATACCAACCTGAATTTGATTGCTATTAATTAAACCGTATACCAACAAAGCTTGATGTTAAATTACCATACAACCTCGTTTACTTAGCTGTTATGCTTAACACAGTATCCTTGTTTTGAGAGTCCGATGGATAAATTTGCTTATTTAGATGCGATGAATATTACTCGCTGGCTTAGTGCCGATAAACCGTTAAAGCCTTACTTAGTGTTACATGATCTTGATGCCGATTTGTCTGATCAAACATTCATTAATGATGTACTCGGTTTATTGGACGTTGAAATTGATCAGTGTGAATTTGATTGTGAAATGGTCAAAGGGCCACAGGTGATATGGGATATGCGTAAGATAAAAACCCGTCCCCGTGTCGCTTGGATTGTAAGCGCCCCATTAACAGAACTCCATGCTCAGGCAGACGAAAAACGTCAACTGTGGCAGCAAATATCCCAGTATTTAGATAAAACTCAACCATTGAGCAAAGGCGAGCCCAATGAACAACATTGATGCTGAGGTAATTGTGCCTCTTAGGGTTGAGCATGCTGTTGTAATGGCGAAGATTGAAAAGCTAGCGCATACACATCCTTGGTCTGAAATGAGCTTAAAAGAGTGTTTTGGGCCTTTATATCGAGTAGTGGGCATTAAGCGCCAAGATGATTTGTGTGGTTTTGCGATAGTACAGCAGATTATTGATGAGGCGACCTTACTTGATATTTGTGTGGCACCTGAAAAACAAGGTTCAGGTTTGGGGGCGGCATTAATGCAGCAGCTCATTGATGATGCAAAAAATGCCGGCGCCGTGGTGTTGATGTTGGAAGTACGCCAGTCAAATAAGGCAGCAAAATACTTATATGATAAAGTTGGTTTTATTGAGGCTGGACGGCGTAAAAATTATTACCCTACCCATGATGGCTATGAAGACGCAATTTTAATGGATTTATCATTGGATTGATTTTTGAGTAAAGCATCAGGCTTGTTTCGAACTCATTGAAAAAAAACAGCGCTAATTTAGCGCTGTTTTTTTATTCAAGGAAAAGGTTACTTCACTTCTTTACCCTGTGCTTGTAAATCAGCATGGTAGCTTGAACGAACCAATGGGCCGCAGGCTGCATGGGTAAAACCAAGCTCATCGGCTAGTATTTTCAATTGATCAAATTCCGCTGGTGGAACATAACGTTCAACGGGCAGGTGGAATTTAGACGGTTGTAAATATTGACCAAGGGTCAACATTTCAACGTTATGGGCACGTAAATCACGTAATACTTGGGCAATCTCTTCGTTTGTTTCGCCTAGACCCATCATTAAACCAGACTTTGTCGGAATAGTTGGATGACGTTCTTTAAAGCGCTTAAGCAGATCTAATGACCACTGATAGTTAGCGCCTGGACGCGCTTTACGATAATGCGCTGGAGCCGTTTCTAAATTGTGATTAAAGACATCAGGTGGCTCTGTCGCTAAAATATCTAAAGCAGCATCAATACGGCCTCGGAAATCAGGAACCAGAGTTTCAATCTTGATTTCAGGGTTTAACAAACGAATTTCGCGAATACAATCAGCGAAATGTTGCGCGCCACCATCACGTAAATCATCACGATCTACAGAGGTAATCACCACATATTTCAGCTTCATGTCTTGAATGGTTTGCGCTAGCTTTTTAGGCTCGTTAGCATCGGCTTTGAGCGGGCGACCATGGGCTACATCACAAAATGGGCAACGACGGGTACAAATCGCCCCTAAAATCATAAAGGTTGCCGTACCGTGGTTAAAGCATTCTGCTAAGTTAGGGCAAGAGGCTTCTTCACACACTGAGTGTAATCCATTTTTACGTAATGCCGCTTTTATGTCGAGAATGCGTTGATTTGATACGGGTAATTTGACTCTCAACCAATCTGGCTTACGCAGCATAGTTTCGCGCTCTGATGGCACTACTTTTACAGGAATTCGAGCGACTTTTTCGGCATCACGTAATTTGACACCTGGCTGTAATCTTTCAGGCCTATTCATTATTCTGCTAATCCTTGATGATGTAAAAGTTGTTGATAGCCCATAATTTGGCTAAAGGTTTGGATTAATTTATCGCCAGCTTCAAGCACGGTCTGTGGACCCCCCAATGCTTTACATTGCACCATTTCTAAACCGGCATATCCGCAAGGGTTGATGCGCTGGAACGGGGCTAAATCCATGTCGACATTTAATGCTAAGCCATGAAAAGAGCAACCTTTACGAATGCGTAATCCTAAAGAGGCCACTTTTCGTTCTGCTACATAAACACCCGGTGCGTCTGCTTTTGCGTACGCATTGATATCGTAATAAGTCAGCATATCCACAATACTTTGCTCTATATTGTTCACTAACTGACGAACGCCTATTTTATAACGTTTGATATCGATAAGTGGATAAACCACTAGTTGTCCAGGTCCGTGATAAGTGACTTGACCACCTCGGTCTACTTGAATAACCGGAATGTTACCAGGGTTGAGTATATGCTCGCTTTTACCTGCTTGACCCTGGGTAAATACTGGCTGGTGCTCAACAATCCAAAGTTCATCTTGGCTGTCGCTATCACGAGTGTCAGTATAGTCCTGCATGGCATGCCATGTTGATTCATAGTCTTGCATGCCAAGGTGGCGAATGTGCAGTGTTTGCAAGGGTAACATCTCCCCCAGATAAATTGGGTGTATCCATCGAATGAATGGATTAATTGTTGAGTATTATACTCAAGTATATAGGTAATGATGACTTTTTGGCGTTTACAATACTCTTTTTACGCCTTCAATTGCGGCAAGATCCATATACGCTTTTTCAATATGCGCTTTGCTGGTTACCGTAATCCGAATGGTCACTGAATAGTAACTGCCTTTGCTCGATGCTTTAACGCTTGGAACATAATCATCTGGCGCAAGTTGTTGCGCCACGGCAACAACACGATCGGCTAAGGTATCATCTGCTTCACCAATCACTTTGAAAGGGCACGAATTAGGAAATTCCATTACTTGGTCAAACGTTGTATTTAACATTAGCTTACTCGATTCTGTTTTGGTATTACTTATATGGTGATAATTATACCCGATTCAAGCCTGATAGATCTGAAATATTAAAGCCGCTGATCAGGCGGCTTTAATTAGTTGATTCACTAATAGATTCATTAATAAATAATCTACATCAATTTAATTACTCAAACAGACTGGCGAACATTTGCTTAAAGTAATCCATTAATTTGCTAAACCAGCCGCCTTCTTGGACTTCATTCAATGTCACTAGCGGAAACTGAGCAATGTCTTTTCCATCAAGCTGGAAAAACACACGCCCTACGGTTTCGCCTTTTGCCAGCGGGGCCGTTAATGGTTTGGTTAATTCAAAGTTAGCTTGTAGATCTTTTGCCTGACCACGGCTAATGGTAATCGGAGTATTGGTCATGACACCAAGATCAACCGTTTCTCTATCGCCATACCAAATCTTTTGAGTCACAAAGGTATCGCCAGCTTTGTAAGGTGTGATGGTTTCAAAGAAACGGAAACCATAGTTGAGTAGTTTTTTACTCTCAGCCTTACGTGCAGACTCACTCGCGGTACCCATCACGACTGTGATAAGACGCATGCCTTCGCTGGTGCCTGATGATACTAAGTTGTAGCCAGCACCTGATGTATGGCCCGTCTTAATACCATCTACGTTTAAGCTTTTATCCCATAATAAGCCATTACGGTTATATTGCTTAATTCCGTTATAGGTAAATGATTTTTCGGCATAAACACGATATTCATCAGGCACATCACGGATCAGCGCAGCGCCTAAAATAGCCATATCATAAGCTGTTGTTTTGTGATTTTCAGAATCTAAGCCATGAGAGTTTTCAAAGTAACTGTCTTTCATGCCCAATTGCTTGGACCATGAATTCATTAGATCAACGAATGCACCTTCTGTTCCGGCAATATGCTCTGCCATCGCAACACAGGCATCATTCCCCGATTGAATGATAATACCGCGATTCAAGTCGTGTACTTTGACGGTTTTACCCACTTCAATGAACATTTTTGATGAATCAGGGAAATTCTTTGCCCAAGCATTTTTGCTAATGGTGACATCATCATCTAATGAAATATTACCGACACGGATTTCATGACCAATCACATAACTGGTCATCATCTTGGTAAGGCTTGCTGGATTTAAACTTTCGTAGGCATTTTCTTCTGCAATGACTCTGCCAGAATTATAATCCATTAGCACATAAGCTTTGGCTGCAACACTGGGTGCATCAGGTGTCACCATAGGTACGCGATTAGGCGTTGGACGTGCATCTGGTTGTGGCGTTGCTGCGAGTGAAGAAAAACACACAACTGATGCAAAGAGCATAGTTGTTAATTGAGCAGTTTTGGAAGTTATCATGAAGTTAGCACGTCTCTAGTTAGTCGAAGAAAAGACAAAAATCAATTGGTATAATTTTATTGATTATACATTAGTAGGCCATCATTTCGCATTAAGGTTCATTCATCCGATATAAATGAACCTTAATGAGACTCTTATCGCCAGTATTATGGCTTACGGTACGATAAAGCTTTGCGGATAGCCATCAGCTTGCAAACGATCGAGCAACTTATTGGTGAGGTGAATTTGTCGGATCGGACCCAATTGTAATCTGTGAATACCCTTTGTGGAGGATACGCGTGAGGTAACCGCGTATTTGGTTTCTAATTGCTTTGCCAACATATTGATGCGTAATTTATCTTGGGAGGCCACAACTTGAATAAAGTGATTGTCGGCATCGTTTAAATCGCTAATGGCTCGCTCTTCTGGTGAGGGAATGTAAACGGTTTCAAGTGCTACTTTTGTCGTGCCTCTTGCCAGCATACCTAAGTGATAAGCCGCCGCATAAGAAAGATCAATGACTCGACCATGATGAAACGGTCCACGGTCATTTACACGGACGATGATTTGCTTATTGTTTTCTAAATTGGTCACTTTGACATAACTGGGTAAAGGCAAGTTTTTATGTGCTGCTGACATAGTATACATATCATAAGTTTCACCATTTGAGGTTAAATGACCATGAAACTTTGAGCCGTACCATGAGGCATGACCTTGTTCTTTGAATCCCTTTCCACTGTCGAGTACTTGGTAACTTTTGCCTAAAACCGTGTAATCACGATTGCCTTGCCTGCTATAAGGTTCGTATTTAGGCTGGGCATTTTTAACCAAGCTTACGTCTGGTGCGTCATCTGGATAACGGTCATTAGCCATTTGATAGCGGCTTTTTTGTTGTGGAGAGGATTTTTTACCCTCATTTGACGAACAACTTATGAGTAATAAACTGCTTAAAATGATCAATAGAATGAAACGGTAATTAATGGCCATTTTGATTTACCGATAAATAATGAGCGTTAAGTTGTTGGCTAAATTGATATACCGCCATTGCATATAATGGGCTTCTGTTATATCGAGTGATGACATAAAAGTTTTTCAGTCCTAACCAATACTCTACATTCTCTGCTTGGTCTAATTTGACTAATAAGGCTTTTTGAGAAGCATCCAAATCTTGGTTATTGGCTAAGCTCAGTGTTGGGCTAAGAATATCTGATACCTTGTAATGCAGTTTTTCTTTGGTCCATACTTTTGCTTTAGGGGCTGTGCTAGATGTGTGGTTTAACAATAATGCCACGGGTTGGCCTTGTTGCCATCCATGTTGATGAAAATAATTTGCGACACTGCCAATAGCATCGGCTTTACTGGTTAACAAATCACGTCGACCGTCGCCATCAAAGTCGACCGCGTAATGACGGTAGCTTGAAGGAATGAATTGTCCATAGCCCATCGCGCCAGCATATGAACCTTTTAAGGTGTCATTATCGAGTTTTTCTTCTTTAATCAACGACATTAAATTGGCATATTCACTGCGAAAGAACGTGGCGCGTGGTGGGTAATAAAAGCCCAAGGTGTACAACGCGTCTTGCACACGATAATTACCCATGTAGCCACCATAAAAGGTTTCAATACCAATTATGGCGACAATAATTTGGGGGTCGACGTTAAATTTTTCAGCAGCTTGGCTAATCACAGCATGGTTTTCTTGCCAAAAAGCTAAGCCTTTTTCTAGGCGTTTGTCGGTCAAGAAAATAGGATAATACTGGTGCCAAGGCTTGGCTTCCCATGGTTTAGTCATGGCATCAATGATGTTCTGGTCGAAGGTGGAAGTGGATAAAAATTGTTCCACCTCAGCCTTGCTAGCGCCTTTTTTTACCTGCTCTTTTACAAATGCATTTTGTAATGCTTGGGGATCATTTTCAGTTGCAGCATTGAGATTGAACATGACGCTGCTAAGTAATGCTAGGCTGGCGATTTGAACGGTTATTTTTGTCATAGTTGCGGTTAATCCTATCGGTCGACAAATCGTCTGTGGGTGTGAATGCTCATTAGAATACCAAAGCCTGTCATTAAGGTCAGCATCGAGGTTCCCCCATAGCTTATCAGTGGTAAAGGAACACCTACTACGGGTAAAATTCCTGATACCATGCCTATGTTGACAAAAACGTAGACGAAGAATGTTAGGGTGATACTGCCCGCCAATAAGCGGGCAAAGCTGGTCTGTGCTCGTGACGCGATAACAAGGCCCCTGGCAATCACAAATAAATACATTGCCAATAAGAGTAAACTGCCAATGAGTCCAAACTCTTCTCCTATTACCGCAAAGATAAAGTCAGTGTGGCGCTCTGGTAAAAACTCTAATTGTGATTGAGTCCCATCAAGCCAACCTTTACCCCACAATCCACCAGAACCAATGGCAATTTTGGATTGGATAATATGATAACCCGCGCCGAGAGGATCTTGTTCAGGGTTAAATAAGGTTAATACTCGAGTGCGCTGATAATCGTGCATCAAGAAAAACCACATGATAGGTAAAAAGATTAAAATGGCGGTAATAAATCCGCCAACAATCAACCAGCTCATACCGGATAAAAACAACACAAACACCCCAGAGGCCGCCACTAAAATAGACGTCCCTAAATCAGGTTGTTTAGCGATTAAGAGTGTTGGGATCAGCAAAATAATGACACCACCCGCCAGATAGCGCTTTTTCGGCGGTAGCGGAAACTTACTGATGTACCATGCCATGGTGATCGGGAAGGCCAGTTTTATCAGTTCCGATGGCTGAAACTCCATAAACCCAAGATTCAACCAACGTTGTGCGCCTTTATTAATGGTGCCAAACCAGTCGACGCCCAGTAACAACAGTATTCCAGCGATATAAATCGGCAATGCCCAACGTCTGAGTATTTCAGGGTTGATTTGTGCAAAACAAAACATGACCCCCAGTGACAATGTTATACGGACCAGCTGGCGTTCCATCATCGCAGGATCTTCACCGCTGGCTGAATAGATAATAAAGAGACCAACCCCCATTAGTATTAACAGGCCGGTGAGTAATGGCACATCTATGTGTATCTTCTGCCAAAATGATTTTTGATATGGATGATTATTCACGGTTTTGCCGCCCATTCGTCTCGTAAAATATACTCATCGAGCAGTGCTCTTGCGACCGGCCCAGCGTTAGACCCCCCCCAGCCAGCATGTTCAAGTACGACTGCCAAAACAATACGAGGATTTTCATAAGGTGCATAAGCAACAACCAATGCATTGTCGCGCAAGTGTTCGGCGATGGTGTCGGCATTATATTTTTCATCTTCGCCAACACTAAACACCTGTGCGGTACCGGTTTTCATTGCGGCGGTATAGCTCGCATCAGTAAAGCGAGATTTATCGGCAGTTTGGCGCATCGCCTCATTAATAATGTCCCAATTATGCGGATCTTTAAGCTCAATTGGCGGCTGTTCATCAATGGGCGAATCCATTTTAACGGTACTATTTTTAAATGACTTTAATAGATGAGGCGTAAATCGCTTGCCTTTATTTGCCATGATCGTGACGGCATTAGCAAGCTGTAATGGTGTTGTGGTCCAATATCCTTGGCCAATACCGACCGAAATAGTATCACCGTTATACCAAGGTTGATTGTAACGCATTCTTTTCCAGTCTCGAGAGGGCATAACGCCATTTGATTCTTCGAAAATATCAATACCAGTACTTCTGCCAAAGCCAAAACGGTCCATAAAGATAGCCATTCTATCAATGCCAACCTTATAGACGAGCTCATAAAAGAAAACATCACAGGAGTCGACAATGGCATGGTAGGTATCTACCCAGCCATGACCCCATTTTTTCCAATCCCCCCATTTGCGCTCCACACCTGGCATTTGCCAATAGCCAGGGTCCCAAATTCGAGTGCGTTCGTTAATGATTTTCTCTTCTAAACCGAGTAACGCCACATGCGGCTTGATGGTTGATGCTGGGGAATATTGTCCCTGAGTTGAACGATTAATTAATGGACGTGATTTATCATTTAATAGCCCATTATAATCTTTAGAGGTAATGCCATGTACAAATGGGTTAGGGTCATATGATGGACTTGAGAACATGGCTAAAATATCGCCATTCCTAGGGTCTATTGCAACAATGGACCCTTTACGACCGGCTAACAACTCCATGGCTTTTTGCTGTAGTTTGAGGTCTAGTGTGAGATAGATATCTTGCCCCGGTGTCGGGGGGGTGACGTTGAGCGTGCGGATCACCCTGCCACGATTATTAACCTCTTCTTCGAGGTGACCTGGCATGCCGTGAAGTAAACTTTCATAAAATTTTTCAATGCCGATCTTACCAATGTCTTTAGTTGCCGCATAGTTTTTCCATTGGTCGCTTTTTTCAAGCTGCGACTTATTTCGGCTATTAATTTTGCCGACATAACCCAACACATGAGTCATTAACTCATTATAGGGATAGTGACGTTTTAAGCCTGCTTCAACATAAATACCGGGGAATTTAAATTGATTAACACTAAATATGGCTACTTGTTCGTCAGTTAATTTGTTTTTGATGGTTAACGGCTTAAAACGACGATGAAACTTTAGGGTTTCAGTGATGTTTTCGCGCTCATCATCTGAGAGTCCAATCAGGCTATTAAGCTCATCTAAGGTTGCCGTGATATCACTGACTTTTTCGGGAATAAGCTCTAAAGAATAGTAAGGTTGATTTTCCGCTAATAGTACGCCATTACGGTCATAAATTAACCCTCGGCTAGGCGGGGTCGGAACCACACGGATACGGTTATCATTTGAACGAGTTTCATAGTCTTTGTAAGAGACAATTTGAAGCTGATAAAGGTTTGAAAATAGTATACAGAGTAGCAATAACACGCAAATGAAAGTAAATAATGCACGGCGTTTAAATAGCGCAGCCTCTGCGGCGTGATCATGCATGGTAATGCGCTTTTTTGGCGACACTTATGCTATCCCCGTCGTTACCAAATGAAAGAATGGATGATAAAAGATCACTGTATCAGCTGATGAATATGAAACAAAGAGTTGCATGATAATCATTATCGATAAGCTTAGTTATTCATGCGACTGAATTTATTCTCTGTGATAGGGATGATTGTTATTGATGCTCCAAGCTCGGTATAGGCTTTCTGCCACAATAACCCTAACCAAAGGATGAGGTAAGGTTAGGGCAGACAAACACCAGCTTTGGTGGGCCACCTCTTTGCAAGCAGGTGAAAGTCCTTCTGGACCACCAATAAGTAAGCTGACATCTCTACCATCTAATTGCCACTTTGTCATTTGCTCGGCAAGTTCTGGTGTTATCCAGTTTTTACCGGGTAAATCTAAGCTGACAATGTGGTTACCTTTGGCTACTGCCGCTAGCATTAATTCGCCTTCCTTATGTAAAATTCGGGCGATATCGGCATTTTTTCCGCGCTTCCCCGCAGGGATTTCGATGAGTTCCAAAGCCATATCTCTAGGGAAACGGCGTTGGTATTCTTCGAAGCCTCGGGTTACCCAATCGGGCATTTTGTTACCAACGGCAATAAGCTGTAACTTCATTAGGCGCTGTGTTCAGACCAAAGTTTTTCAAGCTCGTAATAATCACGAGTTTGTTCCTGCATCACGTGCAGAATAACTGAGCCCAAATCAACTAATACCCATTCACTGCTGTCACGTCCTTCAACCCCAAGAGGTTGCACGCCAGCGTCTTTGGCTGACACGATAACGTGCTCACCAATAGATCGAACGTGTGTTTTTGACGTACCAGTACAGATAATCATGGTGTCGGTGATGGTTGACCGTTTAGATACATCTAAAACAGTAATATTTTTTGCTTTTAAATCATCGATTTTGTCGATAACGAAATCTTTTAGTTCGGTGCCTTGCACTCGAAGTACCTCATAAGTAAAAATTAACGGAGTATTATACTCAAATTCACTGTTGATGCGCAATTAAGCGCAGCGAAACAAAGATAGAATTAATTTTGTGCTAGCGGATGAGTTAACCGACAGTGGCAGCAGTTGAATCAATAATAGTGCTTATCGTAGTGTTAACGATAGAGTTTATGTTGACGAATATAATCGGTCGTTGTTTGCAGTAATACCGCGCTGATGTCAATATTTTCAGCTAGCCGCTGGCGTATTTCTGTCGAGGAAATATCGACTAACTGGCTGTTGATGCAAAATATTTTTCCATGTGTAGCATGGGAAGGTGAGTCGAGGTAGCTGGCAGCTGCCTGCCTTAATAATAATTGTTTGGTCATTTCGCTCTGAGTGTCCATTGCCCAACCCGGGCGTTGACACAGCGCAATATGGCACAGGGTAAACAATGATTGCCATTGATACCACAGTGGCAATTGAATGAATGAATCCATTCCCATAATGAAAAAGAATTCATCTTTGGGGTGCTGTTGCCTGAGTAATGAGAGCGTTGTGGCACTATAAGACGGTGTATTGCGATTGATTTCGATATCGCATAGTTCAAATTCAGGGTACTGCTGGCAAATTAACTTCACCATTTCAAGCCGATGATGACTACTCACCACGGTGGTATTTTTGAGGGGTGAAATATGATTGGGCATTAACCAAATCTGGTCTAAATTAAGTTGCTGTTTAACATCTAGTGCAGGATTGATATGTCCTAAATGGATGGGGTCGAACGTGCCGCCCAAAATACCGATACGCATTCGCTGTCCTTACCTTTTATCTCAGTCCGTTAATTTAATATGGGCTAAACGATTATGTGCTCGTGGATCGAATAAAATGCATAAATGGCTAAGACCAATCCAATCTTCAAGCCCTTTTTGTTTAAGATTTAATTCTATTGTAGAGGCAAAAGCGAGCATATGTTCGATATGGTCTAAATCCAATCGCGTTATTGCAGCCTGATAGAGCGGTTTTCGCTTATCCCAAATTCGGTGTTGTCCCCACAGTTTACTGAGTTGTTCGCCATTCTGAACCGCCAGTTTTAAGGTGAGCAGTAGGTTAATTTCTTTGAATAAAGCCCACATTAAAATGGGCATAGCGGTGCCTTCAGCCTTCAATTGAGCCAACATGTGTTGGGCATTTTTTTGATGATTACCTAAAATGGCATCACAGAGTTGAAACACACTAAAACGAGATTGGTCTTCGAAATATTCACTCAATTGTTCTGGGGTAATATTTTGCTTAGGGCTGAGCAGTTGCAACAATTGCATCGCTTGCTCGGCTGCCAGTAAATTACCTTCAAATAAGCTAAACAACATGGCTTTTGCATCATGATGAACCGTGAGAGCATAATGAGTAATACGGCTGTCTAACCAGCGTTCAAACTGCTTACCTTCAGGTGTGGTGCAGGGTAAGTATATACCTTTGGCATCGAGTGATTTAAACCATTTGCTGTTGGTTTGTTCTGCACTGGCTTTAGGTCCTTGTACAATCAACAACATATCTGGGTTAGAATGTTGTAAAAGCGTTTTAAATGCCGCTGCGCCTTCGATGCCTGGCTTACCTTGTGGCAGGGTTAACTCAATAATCCGTCGGCTAGCAAATAAACTCATTGCTTGCCATTCTTGGATCAAATCGCCCCAATTAAAGCCGGTTTCTTGGCTTAATTGCACCCGTTCTTCAAAACCTTGTTTTTTAGCGGCGTTAAGAATAAGTTGTTTACTGTTTTCGATTAGCCATGGGTCATCACCAAACAGTAAAAAACACTGGGGTAGCTGTTTGAGATGTTGCTTGAGTTGATCAGGATAAACCCGCATTACTCTGCCCCGATTAACGCCAGAGTTTGGATAATATAATCGGCTGCTTGTACGCGCATCTCTTTAACTAACAACTCCATTTCGCGGCTTTTTGCCAATGCGGTTCGAGGATCGTCTTGATAGTCGCGGCGGATTTCTGTATCAAATTCTTGTGGTTCTTGTTCAGGTAAGGTGACAGAGTAATGCACTAAGTAGATGAGTTCATATTCTGCGACATTCCCGGTGGGATAAAGTGACAATGTGGCGCGTTCGAGTGAGTCATTGATAAGTCGCAACGTAGGCGTTTTTTCTGCTGCATCAACAAGGCTAATACGGTTGATCCGTAATCTGTCACGAACTAAGCGAGTTAACTCACTGTATTCATCGCTGCTGCTTAAATGCAATTCGGCTAATTCTGCAGGTATAGAATAACTGCGTTGGAGTGTAAAGCCGCAACCTGCACTGGTGAGTATTACCAATGTCATTATTGCCAAGCAAATCTTTTTGGCTAGCATAGTGAGGGTAGGCATCCTTGTTTATTGGTATCGGTTACATAAATAACTTACCGCGGTGTCACCCGCGGTAAGTTATGACACTGACAATACTAGGCGTTATGACTTAGCCCTATAGGAGGTTTCTGTCGCCTCATATCAGGGCTGATATTGTCACTAGTTAGCCACAATACTTAATAGTTTACCAGGCACGTAAATTACCTTACGAACCGTTAACCCTTCAGTGTGCTTTTGCACATGTTCATCACTCATGCCTAAGGCTTCAACATCTTCTTTCGATGCATCGGCAGCGACAGTAATTTTTGCACGCACTTTACCGTTAACTTGAACCACAATGAGCTTGCTGTCTTCGACTAATGCTGACTCATCGACTTCTGGCCAACGGCTGTCTTCAATATCACCTTCGTTACCTAACTCATTCCATAACGTAAACGTCATATGCGGAACGATAGGGTAAAGCAAACGCGTTACAGCAGACAATGCTTCAGCAAGCAATGCACGGTCTTGAGCGCTTTCTTGCGATGCTTTGAGTAAATGGTTCATTAGCTCCATTACCGAGGCAACCGCAGTGTTAAACATTTGACGACGCGCAATATCATCACTGACTTTGGCGATGGTCTTATGTAATTCACGGCGCAATGCTTTTTGATTAGCATTTAATTTGCTGACATCTAGTGCTTCAGTTTTACCTGCGGCAACATGATCGCTGGCCAATTTCCAGAAACGTTTGATGAAGCGATGTGCGCCTTCAACGCCAGACTCTTGCCATTCTAGAGTTAATTCTGGTGGTGAGGCAAACATCATGAATAAACGGACTGTGTCAGCACCGTATTTTTCGACCATGACTTGTGGGTCAATGCCGTTATTCTTCGACTTAGACATCTTGCTCATGCCGGTATAAACCAGTTCATGACCTTGATTGTCGACAGCTTTGATAATGCGGCCTTTGTCGTCTTTTTCTACCACAGTCACTTCTAAAGGTGATACCCACACTCGGGCACCTTTTTCGTTGTTGTAGTAGTAAGCATCGGCTAAAACCATGCCTTGAGTCAGTAATTGTTTTGCGGGCTCATCACTGTTGACTAAGCCAGCATCACGTAGCAACTTATGGAAGAAGCGGAAATACAATAAATGCATGCAAGCATGTTCGATACCACCAATATATTGATCTACCGGTAACCAGTAGTTAGCTTTGGCTGGATCTAACATTTCATCGGCATGAGGACTACAGTAACGCGCGTAATACCAAGATGATTCCATAAAGGTATCAAAGGTATCTGTTTCGCGCATTGCAGGCTGACCATTGACTGTGGTTTCTGCCCAAGCTTTATCAGCTTTGATCGGACTTTGAATACCGTCCATCACCACATCTTCAGGCAGAATGACCGGTAGTTGATCTTCTGGCGTAGGGATAACGGTGCCGTCTGCTAAGGTCACCATCGGGATCGGTGCCCCCCAGTAACGTTGACGAGATACACCCCAATCGCGTAAACGGTAGTTGACTTGACGTTTGCCTTTGCCTTCTGCGGTTAATTTAGTATCAATGGCTTCAAAGGCGGCTTTGAAATCTAAACCGTCTAGCTCAGGAAAAGCATCACCTGAGTTAAATACCACCCCTTTTTCAATATAGGCTTCTTTGCTGATGTCCAATTCGCCTTCAACAGGCTTGATCACCGCTTCGATAGCGAGCTGGTATTTAAGCGCAAATTCATAATCGCGTTGATCATGAGCGGGGACCGACATTACTGCGCCCGTGCCATAATTCATTAATACAAAGTTAGCCACCCAAATAGGGACCAATTTACCAGAAATAGGGTGAATAGCCTGAAGACCGGTTGCTACGCCTTTTTTCTCCATCGAAGCCATCGCCGCTTCAGTGGTATCAGCATTTTTGCATTCTTCTATAAATGCGGCTAACTGAGGATTATTCAGCGCCGATTGTTCCGCTAACGGATGACCCGCAGCAATAGCAACGTAGGTCACGCCCATTAAGGTATCTGGACGAGTGGTATAGATATCAAAGGTGGCGTTACTGTCAGCTACGGCAAAGGTCATTTCAATCCCTTCGCTGCGGCCAATCCAGTTACGTTGCATGGCTTTAACCTGTTCAGGCCAGCCATCTAACGTGTCGAGATCGTTAAGCAGTTCTTCAGCGTAATCAGTGATTTTAATAAACCACTGAGGAATTTCTTTCTGAATGACTTCAGTATCACAACGCCAACAACAACCGTCTTGCACTTGTTCATTTGCCAGTACGGTTTCATCATTTGGACACCAGTTTACTGATGAGGTTTTTTTATACACTAAGCCTTTTTCAAACAACTGAGTGAAAAACCATTGCTCCCAACGATAGTACTCCGGGGTACACGTAGCGATTTCACGACTCCAATCATAACCAAAACCTAATAATTTAAGTTGGTTCTTCATATAGTCGATATTTTCGTATGTCCACGGTGCAGGAGAGGTCTTGTTATTGATCGCGGCATTTTCTGCAGGCAGACCAAATGAGTCCCAACCAATCGGTTGCAAAACATTTTTACCTTGCAAACGTTGATATCGTGCTACAACATCGCCTATGGTGTAGTTACGGACGTGGCCCATGTGGAGACGACCTGAAGGATACGGAAACATTGAAAGACAATAGAATTTCTCTTTGCTTTCATCTTCAGTGACTTCAAAGGTTTTATGTTCGTGCCAGTGCTTTTGCACTAAGGCTTCAATTTCTGAGGGATTATATTGTTCTTGCATCAATCTATTTCCGGCCATGCCGCCTATTGTTTGATCTAACGCTCAGCAGCGCGATTTATAACTGCATAGAATAAACCAGAAGTGATCTATTAAAAAGGTGCGTATTAAGGAGTATTAATTATGAGTGGAAAAAGTTCAGCACTATTAGCCTTATATCAGTCACTATTCGAACAGGTGAAAGCCACGTTTGATCAAGATAACTCATTGACAGCTAAGAGTTTGTTTAAGTCGGTAACCCAAGGGAAAGAGTACTTGGCACTTAAATCTCATTCAGATGAAGAAGAGTTAGAATTAGTCGAAGAATTTTTAAAGCGTGACATTGCAGCCTTCTTAAATGAGGAAAATGCCGATAATTTGAGTTTTAGCCCGATGGTCATTGGGATTGAGAATACATTATGGCAGTGGTTAAGCCAGATAACCGATCGTAGTCAAGTGGAATGGCATGAACTATTACAAGATTTTAAACATCGTGGTGTTTATAAGTCTGGAGAAATCATTAACCAAGGTATATTGATCTGTAATAAGTGTGGTCACCAAATGCAAATCGATTTCCCTGGGGTCATCCCCGATTGTCCACAATGTGATTATAATGAGTTTTCACGGGAGCCATTAACGCCATAGTGGGTAACTGAGCTCAACTCTGGATAAAAAGCGGTAATCGGACCGCTTTTGTCCCGAGCTCGAAGTAGCTTAACCTGCAAGATCCACCCTATCGCTAGGTAAACTCGCCTTGTATACACAGTGATACGTAATTTTCATATGCTTGACTGGAAAAAGTTAACTCGAAACAGACTGCTTTTGATTAACTTTTTCCCATACCCTTATCCCAAATGAGGTTCGAGATTAAAATTCGACTCGGTAACGGCAATGGCTACCGCTACTAATACCTACCATCTCATCATATGCCGTTTGAATTTCTATTATGGCGTAATTAATGCCTTGTTGTTTCAATAGGTTTTCAGCTTGTTTGATTGAGTTAAGACTGAGTAAAACGCCAGCTTTGTTGCGGGCGCTTTGAAAACTGCCATTTTCGTCTTTAATACCAAGTAAGTAATGATTGGAGTCGGCATAGCTAATAATCGTCGGGTGTTTAGCTTGTTGGGATATGGCTAACTTGATTTCAGATAATTGCATAATAACCTCCTGTAGTTGTTTATCAGAAGCAGTACGATGCAAACTCAAAGGTAGTTCAATTTTTAAACAAGAAAAGGTCTTTAAAATGACGTTATTTTAGCAATAGCTTAATATAATTTGATATTGAGGTGTTGTGGCACCGTTGGCGGCTCAAGGGTATAAAAAGTAGCCGTTATCATTGTTGACTTGGACATTATCATCTTGGTTATATCCAAGTAACAGCAATTTATTGATATTGAAAGGTAAAATTATTCTCAGCAACAATCCATCGTTCGATGTCAGGGTTATCTACATCACCCGGTCTTAACCGCGTTTCAAGTACCCCCTCGTTGTCGATATCGATATCAATATCGATTAATTCATCGCGGTTTGTTTGCCTTGCACTTGTAAGTGCGTCATGTTGAACGGGCATATAGCAGACAATTGCGGGTTTTAACACTGGCCGTCACGCCAGATTATCTGCCTTGTCGAGCATGGGTACTGAGCCTAATAAATGTAGGCGCGGCGACAATCGCTAACATAACGACAATGATGACCTCACCCCATGCAATTAGGCTAAATCTTGTGAAAGCGTCTTTTTTGAGTTGGATCAATTGCCCGTTATTTACGTAAGTAGTTTCTTACACCCAATAACAGTAATAAGCTGCACAGTATCAGCAAGGGGAATTGACCTATTTTTCTGAACCAAGTTTCACCTTGATAAAGGGCAACGTTGGTCACTAAGACACCCGTTTCAAACTGAGGGATTGCATCGGTAATTCGCCCGTGCGGATCGACCACTGCAGTAATGCCATTATTGGTCGCCCTCAGTAACGGTTTACCCATTTCAATCGCGCGCATTTGGGCGATTTCCATGTGTTGTAATGGCCCATTAGAGGCGCCAAACCAAGCGTCGTTTGATACCGTGAGCAGCATATCGGTTTCGTCGGTAACACTGGCTCTTACTTGCTCTGGAAAGACAATTTCGTAGCAAATTGCAGGCGCAATATGGTAACCCAGCGCAGTTAAATTAGCTTGAGTGTAGCCACCTCGCTGGAATGATGACATAGGTAAATTAAAAAACGGTGCAATAGGGCGCAATAAATCACCTAACGGCACAAACTCACCTATAGGCAATAAATGATGCTTTTTATACTCATTGCTGCCATCAATGACATAATCAGCACTTTGCTGCTGCTTCAGATGATGATTACCTAAAACGATTAATGAGTTATAAAAGTCTTTTTGCTGGTGGCTAATAATGCCGGTAATTATCGCCGTGTTATTGATATTGGCGACTTGATTGGCATTGATTAAAAAGTCTTCCACCATGGCTTCTGGCGCTGGAATAGCGGCTTCTGGCCAAATGATGATATCGACACTCGAGGCGTCATCAAACTGGCTACGGGTTAAATCCATGTATTTAAGCATAGTCGGCCACAATGCATCGGGTTCCCACTTCATGCTTTGGGCAATATTACCCTGCACTAAGGCGACTTTGACTGATTTCCCAGAGGTGGAAATTGGATTTACTTGTGGTGCCACCCATGCAAGCAGTGCCAACGTAGGTAAAATAAGCAGTATCGGTATTATCCGCTTTTGGCTTAATAGCAGCAGTGAGCCAGCAACTAAAGCCACCACAAAACTCAGTCCCAACGCACCAATAAAGCTGGCAAATTCGCTCAGAGGTCCTAATGTTTGGCTATAGCCAGCCCAAATCCAAGGAAAACCCGTGAGTATCCAGCCTCGTAACCATTCGGTGAGGACCCATAATCCAGGGAATAGCCCAAGATAGGTTATGTAAGGGTTTAACGTATGTTTTGATGTGCGGGATAACTTACTGAGCAAGTATCCACAAATGGCGGGATAAATGGCAAGATAAAGTGCCAGTAAAGCCATTAAAGTTATCGACACAACAATAGGCATGCCACCAAAAGTGTCAATACTGACATGGACCCAGCTAATACCAATAGCAAAACAGCCAAAACCGAAACTAAGCCAATAATACAAACTTTGTTTAGCGGTTAAGGTTTGGCTTTGCCATAAGGCAAAACTGAGTGCCAACGGAAATATGGCCCACATTTCATAAGGCGCAAACGATAATGCCGTACTGGCGCCAGCAAAAAATGCCATCACCAGACGGGCAATACTCAAAGGAGAGTATAAGGGTTGAGTTTTTAGCACGATTTAGTCGTTGAGTTCTTCACTAATATTTGGGTCTGGGAGTTTAACACGAAGTTGCACCAAGCGGCGGTTATCAGCATTAATGACTTTGAACTCAATATTGCTGATGACAATGCTTTCATTACGTTCAGGTAAGTGACCAAATGCATGGGACACCATACCTCCCACAGTATCAAACTCTTCATCACTAAACGCGGTGCCACACGCTTCGTTGAAGTCTTCGATTTCAGTGAGCGCTTTCACCATAAACACAGTATTACTGAGCTTTTTAATTTCAGTGTCTTCAACTGAATTGTGGTCGAATTCATCTTCAATTTCGCCGACGATTTCTTCCAGAATATCTTCAATAGTGACTAAGCCTGATACCCCGCCATATTCATCAACAACAATGGCCATGTGATAACGTTGTGAGCGGAATTCTTTGAGTAGCACATCGACTCTTTTACTTTCAGGAACGACCACTGCAGGTCGAATAACCTGGGCAAGAGTGAAAGATTCATCAGATTGTTTAAAACCGTATTTGATCAAATCTTTAGCCAGTAAAATGCCTTCAATATGATCTTTATCTTCATTAACAACAGGGAAGCGAGAGTGGCCTGAATCGATGACAATTTTTAAAAATTCATCGACAGTCGAGTCTATTTGAATGGTAACAATTTGCGCTCTTGGGATCATGATGTCGCGCACACGAAGGTCGGAAACCTCTAATACACCTTTAATCATTTCGCGAGTATCTTCAGTAATAAGGTCACGCATTTCTGCACCTGCAATGACGTCAACTAAATCTTCGCGATTTTGAGGTTCGCCCTGAAATAATTGGTTAATTTTATCGAACCAGCTTCTCTTGTGGGCGTTTGTACTCGGGGGGATATCGTCACTCATAATATTTACCTAAACAGGGATATCTATCAGATATAGCTTGTTTATTTATGCTTCCTTATAGGGATTTGTAAAACCTAAGCCTTCAACAAGTTGGGTCTCTAATGACTCCATCTCATCGGCTTCCTCGTCGATAATATGGTCATAACCCAGCAAATGCAAGCAGCCGTGTATGACCATGTGTGCCCAGTGCGCGTTTAGCGGTTTATTTTGCTCAATTGCTTCTTGTTCCACCACTTGCGCGCAGATAACGAGGTCACCTAATAACGGCAATTCAACTTCAGGCGGCGCTTCAAACGGAAATGACAACACGTTAGTCGGCTTATCTTTACCGCGATAGGTTAAATTGAGTTGCTGACTCTCGGCAACCTCAACGATACGAATGGTGAGTTCCACTTCTGGCATCGTTTGCCCCATCGCGGTGCGTACCCAAGTGTCAAACTCTGCTTGAGTCGGTAACCTTGGGTTATCAACTGCAATTTGCAGGTCGAGATCTAATGATATCCCTTGCTGGCTCATTGAGTATGTCCCTCTTTTTCCAGTTGGACACGTTTCTGCTCACGTTCGCGATAAGCTTGTTCTTTTGCGGCTTTTTCAATTTGTTCTTGTTGCTCAAAAGCTTCATAGGCTTCAACAATACGAGCCACTACCGGATGGCGAACCACATCTTGGGCAATAAAGAAATTAAAGCTAATTTCGGACACTTCACTGAGGACTTCAATGGCGTGTCGCAGACCTGACTTTTGGCTACGAGGCAAATCTATTTGGGTAATATCCCCGGTGATCACCGCGCGAGAATTAAACCCAATACGGGTTAAAAACATTTTCATTTGCTCAACGGTGGTGTTTTGGGCTTCATCTAAAATAATAAAGGCGTCATTGAGTGTACGGCCGCGCATGTACGCCAGTGGTGCGACTTCAATCACCCCGCGTTCAATCAGTTTTTCGACTTTTTCAAACCCCATCATCTCAAACAAGGCATCATAGAGTGGGCGTAAATAAGGGTCGACTTTTTGGCTTAAATCGCCCGGTAAAAAACCCAGCTTTTCACCCGCTTCAACCGCGGGGCGAGTTAATAGAATACGACGTACTTCTTGACGTTCATAGGCATCAACCGCTGCTGCTACAGCAAGGTAAGTTTTACCGGTACCGGCAGGGCCAATCCCAAAACTGATGTCGTGACGGGTAATGTTATGCATGTACACACTTTGATTGGGTGTACGAGGTTTAATCACGCCACGTTTGGTTTTTATATGGATGCTACTGTCGTCATTGTCTTGTTCAGCTTCAAGGTGAATGGCTTCTTGAATGGCGAGATGAACGATTTCAGGTTCTAAATCAGGCGTGCTGCCTTTTACGGTTTGGGTTTCAATGTATAACTGACGCAACAAGTTATTGGCATTGAGCACGTTACGTGGCAGACCAATAATAGTGAATTGATTATTTTTATGGATAATCTCAACACCTAATCGGCGTTCGAGTTGTTTGATGTTGTCATCAACTGGGCCACATAATGAGGCTAAACGGCGAGTGTCTGACGGTTCTAGATACACGTTCATGGTGGTGGCTTTAGTGGTCAAATAAGGCTCCAGATTTTGGTCAAGGGCAAAGAATAAGTGCTTAAACATGCCATATTACAATAATAACAGTTTACGAGTCTCTGTATTGAATTACCATAATATGACTCATTTTAGGCAAAATTAAAGGCGGACAAGCCGCCTTTAGTAATGCTTAAGCAACAAACATCAATTACGGCTTAAAGTGAGCAACACCCAATGCGTCATCTTGCTTGTGTTTAGCCATAATATCAGACGGATGTAAACTGCGACGTAAATCCATCTCATCTTCACCTCGGACAAATTCTCCGCGCAATGAGTTGGTATAAACATCAACAATTTTCACATCAACAAAACTGCCGATATGAGTGTGGGCAGCTTCAAAGTTAACCACACGACTGTTTTCAGTACGACCACGAAGCTCCATTGGATTCTTTACCGAAGGACCTTCGACTAAAATACGTTGAACAGTGCCTAGCATATGACGGCTATAACGCATCGCTTGCTGGGTAATACGTTCTTGTAAAATCGCTAAACGCTGCTTCTTTTCTTCATCGCTGACATTGTCAGGCAAATCTGCTGCAGGTGTTCCTGGACGTGCACTGTAGATAAAGCTAAAGCTGTGGTCAAAGGCGACATCTTCAATCAGTTTCATGGTATCAGCGAAATCTTGTTGAGATTCACCTGGGAAACCAATAATAAAGTCTGAGCTGATTTGAATATCAGGACGCGCTTTACGCAGACGACGAATAATCGACTTATATTCAATGGCCATGTGACCGCGTTTCATTTGGGTCAAAATACGGTCTGAACCCGATTGCACCGGTAAATGCAGGAAGCTCACCAATTCAGGTGTGTCTTCATACACATCGATAATGTCTTGGGTAAACTCAATTGGGTGGCTGGTGGTAAAACGCAGACGGTCTATACCATCAATCGAGGCGACTAAGCGCAACAATTCCGCAAAGGTGCAGATTTCATCATCGTGGGTTATCCCGCGATACGCGTTAACGTTTTGGCCAAGCAAGTTGACTTCACGAACGCCTTGGGCGGCTAATTGAGCCACTTCGAGAATAACGTCATCCAATGGACGGCTGACTTCTTCACCACGGGTATAAGGCACCACGCAGAAAGAGCAGTACTTACTGCAACCTTCCATAATGGATACGAATGCCGTTGGACCATCAGCGCGAGGCTCGGGAAGACGATCGAACTTCTCAATTTCTGGGAAACTGATATCAATCACGGCTTTTTCGCCACGTTGAATTTGTTCGATCATCTCAGGTAAGCGATGCAGAGTTTGCGGACCAAAAATAATGTCTACACATTGGGCGCGATCTTTAATTGCCTTACCTTCTTGTGAGGCAACACAACCACCGACCCCAATAATTAAATTAGGATTTTTATCTTTTAAAGATTTCCAACGCCCTAGCTGATGGAACACCTTCTCCTGTGCTTTCTCACGAATAGAGCAAGTATTTAGCAGCAGTACATCTGCTTCGCTTGCGTCGTCTGTCAAGGTATACCCTTGATAATCGTCTAATAAATCAGCCATCTTTGATGAGTCGTACTCATTCATCTGACAGCCCCAGGTTTTTATATGAAGTTTTTTACTCATCAGTGCTCGCCGGTAAACCAAAGTTAAAAAATAGCGCGACATTTTACCTTTTGTCAGGCTGTCTGGCCAGCACTAGTGCAAGTTTCACTCATTTGAATAAAAACTTTGTAATGGCCATGGAGATAGTAATGACTTATCGTTTGAATTAAACGTGATTGATTGAGGCGAGTAAACACCAAATTCAGCAGCCATTTGACGACTTTGCTGTTGAGCATTGACCGCGTTACTCTGGCTTAAGTCACGATTGAAACTCAGCAACATTTCCGTGGTTTGTTCATATAGGGCATAATCAAACATACTACGGTATATCACAGTAATCGTTTCAATAGGGCTGATATTGGTCGCGGCCATATTGGTTGCAGGTATTACTGGTTGGTTTTTTTGACTATTGGCCGACACGTGGGCGGATAATGCCAGTGTGCAAGTTAGTATTGTAACAACCACACCACAACGAATGTAATGGCGTACAGGTAGGTAGTATAAAGGTTGATGATGGTGACTGTTCATGATGTCCTCTCTTGGTTAAATAAAGTGGATCCATTAATGAGACAGTCTCAGTATAGAGAATAGTTTGCTGGTTAATTTTTATACATGTAAGCGAATGTAGTGAACCGGCGTTATAGCAACATTTATTCACACTTTTGCTATTCTAGGCATGTCTATACACATGTTGCCGTCTCGTTCATTGCCCTGTTGGGCTTAAAGTCATCTCACGATTATGGATGTAAACACAATGCAAGATGCTTCACTCACTTCAACGAATACCTCGGATAACGCGATTGATTATGATGTTGTCGTTGTTGGTGGCGGAATGGTCGGTGCGGCTGCCGCGATTGGCTTAGGTCAGTTAGGGCTCCGTGTCGCGGTGATTGAGTCTCGCCAACCACAACCTTATGATCCAGAGCAACCTTTGGATGTTCGTATATCGGCTATTAGTGTGGCGTCTGAGCAGTTATTAACACGTTTGGGCGTGATGGATAGCTTATTGACCATGCGCCATGCACCTTATACTGGCTTAGAAACATGGGAACTAGATGGCTGCCTTACTGCATTTAGCGCCGAGCAAGTTGGTCAATCGCACTTAGGCTATTTTTTTGAAAACCGATTGATCCAACTGAGTTTATGGCAACAAATCGAGCAAATGGACAATGTCACCTTGTTGTGTCCGCGAAACGTGACCCAATTCTCTCGCTCAAATGATCGTCATCAAGTGAGTATTCAGCTTGATAATGGCGCTACACTCTCGACAACATTACTGATCGGCGCAGATGGGGCTCATTCGCAAGTGCGCCAATGGGCCGGTATTGGTGTGACAGGTTGGGATTATGCTCAATCGGCGATGTTAATTAATATTAGTACTCAAACGCCCCAGCAATCAGTCACTTGGCAGCAGTTTACTCCTGTCGGGCCAAGAAGCTTATTGCCGCTTCCGGGGAATCATGCTTCATTAGTCTGGTATGACGATGCCAACCGAATTAAACAATTATCTCAACTGAATAATGTGCAACTGGCAGAGCAGATCCGCCAGCATTTTCCGTCGCGATTAGACCCTCATTTTACGGTTGATAATCGTGGCAGCTTTCCGTTAACCCGCCGCCACGCACAGCAGTATTATCAAGATAACCTCGTTATTCTTGGTGACGCGGCCCACACGATTAATCCATTAGCTGGCCAAGGGGTTAATATTGGTTTTAAAGATGTCGATGTGCTGGTGGCCCAAGTCGCTAATGCCATTGGCAGTGGTGAAACATGGTGGGACAGGCGCGTGCTAAAGCGATATCAGCAAGCGCGTTATTACGATAATCAATTAATGATGACCGCAATGGATGCCTTTTATGCGGGGTTTAGTAACGATTTACTGCCGTTAAAATTACTGCGCAATGGCGCATTAAAATTGGCAAACATCGACTCACCGCTAAAGCGTAAAGTATTAAAGTACGCCCTTGGACTTAATTAGATATTCTATCGGCTCAATGTGTGGTTTGTGGCCTCGTTGAAGTAATGGAATAAGCATTACTTGAATAAGACGTGGTGAACGGTAAAGTTTGAGTGGCTCTGAGTGATTACATTATGAGTGAAATTGGTATAAAATGCCGCGTTTTGCATCATGTGTATTTTGATGTACGCCATGAAAGGCATTTAGCGACATTGTTCGCTGATAAACTGACTAGGTTGGGATGAGTAACATTAAACTGATTGTTGGGTTGGCAAACCCCGGTGCTGAATACGCACAAACTCGCCATAATGCTGGTGCATGGTATGTGCAAGAACTGGCTCGTCTATGCAACGTATCATTGGTTGTAGACAGTAAATATTTTGGCGTCACTGCCCGCGTAACATTGCATGGAAGAGATGTGCGTTTACTGATCCCAACAACTTTCATGAATTTAAGCGGTAAGTCGGTTGCTGCCTTAGCTAATTTTTTTCGGATCCTGCCTGAAGAAATCTTGGTTGCCCATGATGAGCTTGACATGGACCCTGGCGTGGCTAAATTTAAATTGGGTGGTGGTCATGGGGGACATAATGGTCTAAAAGACATTATCGCCAGCTTAGGCAACGACAAGAATTTTCATCGCTTGCGCATTGGTATTGGCCATCCTGGTGATAAAAATAAAGTTAGCGGCTACGTACTGGGAAGAGCCCCAGCGTTAGAACAAGAACGGATAATCGCTGCGATCGATGAAGCGGTTCGTTCAACCGAGATTTTATTTAAACAAGACATGGCGAAAGCCATGCACAGATTACATACGTTCAAAGCAGAATAAGCTACGCGAGTTTTGTTTTAACACCCTTTCGACATCATTATCCAATAGGATAACTCTACATATATAAAGGTAAGCATATGGGTTTTAAATGCGGCATTGTTGGTCTGCCAAACGTAGGTAAGTCAACGTTGTTTAATGCGCTAACACAAGCAGGTATTGAAGCGGCAAACTTTCCGTTTTGTACCATTGAGCCAAATACCGGAGTGGTACCTGTACCAGACTCTCGTCTTGATGCGTTAGCAGCCATTGTCAAACCTCAACGCGTGTTACCGACTACTATGGAATTTGTCGATATCGCTGGTTTAGTGGCTGGCGCATCGAAAGGTGAAGGTTTAGGCAATAAATTTTTAGCCAATATTCGTGAAACCGACGCAATTGGTCATGTTGTGCGTTGTTTTGAAGATCCGAATATTGTCCACGTAGCGAACAAAATTGATCCTGCTGGCGATATTGAAGTGATTAACACTGAGCTAGCCCTAGCGGATTTAGACGCATGTGAGCGCGCTATTTTTCGTCAAGCCAAACGTGCTAAAGGCGGCGATGGTGATGCAAAATTTGAAATCAGTGTGCTTGAAAAAATGCGTCCAGTATTAGACGAAGCCAAAATGTTACGTTCATTAGCGTTAACCAAAGAAGAATTAGCCGCAGTAGCGTATCTAAACTTCTTAACCCTAAAACCAACCATGTACATTGCTAACGTTGCTGACGATGGATTTGAAAATAACCCTCATCTTGATGTTGTGCTTGCCATTGCGGCAACCGAAAATGCAATCGTTGTGCCTGTTTGTGCCGCGATTGAGTCAGAACTGGCTGAGATGGAAGCCGATGACCGTGACGAGTTCATGGCTGATTTAGGTTTAGAAGAGTCAGGTTTAGATCGCGTGATCCGTGCTGGTTATGAGTTATTAAATCTGCAAACTTACTTTACTGCCGGTGTAAAAGAAGTGCGTGCATGGACAGTACCTATTGGTGCATCAGCACCACAAGCTGCTGGCGTAATCCACACCGATTTTGAACGTGGCTTTATTCGTGCACAGGTTATGGCGTATGAAGATTTTATTACCTACAAAGGTGAAGCTGGCGCCAAAGATGCGGGTAAATTACGTGTAGAAGGTAAAACGTACATTGTTAAAGATGGCGATGTGATGCATTTCTTATTTAACGTATAAGCGTCATTTACGTTAATTTGAAATTTAAAAGGGGCGTAAAGGTGTTTACGCTAAGTTAATAGGGTTTATTTTGTCGATTCGGCATTCAGTTTGGTGAAGTTATAGCCGAACAAGACGAATTGATGAAAATAGCGAAAAAAACCAGTTGACCTAGATAAGCTGAATAAGCATAATACGCCCCGTTCCTCGCCAAGAGGGATTGCAAGAAATAGTGGCAATATAGCTCAGCTGGTTAGAGCACAGCACTCATAATGCTGGGGTCGCAGGTTCAAGTCCCGCTATTGCTACCATCTATTTCTTACCCATCTACTCAAGATGTTAAACTAGAGTGTTGTGCGGGAATGGTGAAATTGGTAGACACGCCAGATTTAGGTTCTGGTGCCGCAAGGTGTGAGAGTTCAAGTCTCTCTTCCCGCACCATTTATTCGAGACGTTGGCTCAGGCTAATGTTTCAAAAAGCTTAATTGGGATATCGCCAAGCGGTAAGGCACTGGGTTTTGATCTCAGCATTCCAAGGTTCGAATCCTTGTATCCCAGCCATTTATAAAGTTAGACAAGATTATTGGGATATCGCCAAGCGGTAAGGCACTGGGTTTTGATCTCAGCATTCCAAGGTTCGAATCCTTGTATCCCAGCCA